>JADFJT010000044.1 GCA_022566015.1 Pseudomonadota bacterium
ACCAGATTGGGATCCAAAATGCCGAAGCGTCGGACCGTTCAGATCAAGGCGTGGAACACAAGTAATAGTACCGCTATTGCTCAGTTTCACAACGCAGAAATTGATCATTTTGGGCGCGAGATGTTCGTTCATGACTTGATCAGAGGTTCCCTAAGTCTCAGGCTGAATGAAGCAGGCGTCCGCCATCGACACGGATGACCTCGCCAGTAATATAGTCGTGGCCGAGCAGGAACATTACCGTTTGTGTGATAGATTCTGTGCTACCGGTACGATTTAGCGGGATTTTGCGCAATAGTGCCTGTTGCTTTTCGACCGCATTGGCATCGCTAGTTTCAGGCCAGAGGATTGCGCCAGGTGCAATGCCATTGACGCGTACCTGCGGTGCCATTTCTAGCGCCAGCGACTTCACCAGCATCTGACTGGCGGCCTTGGTACAACAATACAGACTGTAATTTTTTAATGGCGACGAGGCATAAATGTCGAGCATATTGACTATAGCCCCATTGGCTTCTCGTAAGCTCGGATAACAGGCCTGCGATAGAAATAACGGTGCTTTGAAATTACTTCCGATCAGATCCTGCCAGTCTCGTTCGTTGATTTCGCCCAGACGGGTAGGGTAAAAGCAAGAGGCGTTATTTATCAGGAAATCGAGGCTGTCGAAAGCCTGGGTGGATTTTTGGGCGAGCAAATCCAGTGCCTCAATATCGGATAGATCGGCTTGATAACAGATAGCGGATTCGTTACGCTCGGCATTCAAATCCCGTTCGAGTGCATGCGCCGCAGCGCTCGAATTTCGGTAATGGATGATGAGATTTGCGCCATTTTGATGTAGAGTGCGAGCGATTTCGGCGCCTATTCGATTCGCGGCGCCGGTTACCAGCGCAGTTTTTCCAGCAAGCAACATGTAGACCAAGCGGTTAAAAAAAGAGTGTCATCATATCATTCTCAGGAGCAGACGCTAGCCAATTTGCCACCGCCAGGTGTGCAGGAAATCGAGCATAGCAATCGACTCATCGAATTCCTGATCGGCGAGATCGAACGACAAAAAGGCGTGATTCCATTCAACGAATATATGCATCACGTCCTGTACCGACCGGGGCTGGGGTATTATAGCGCTGGAAAAATCAAATTCGGTAAAGCCGGTGATTTCGTGACGGCTCCTGAGATTTCGGATCTGTTCGGTCGAACTCTGGCGAACCAGTTTGAGTCATTTTATCGGCAGGGTTGCGCGACCAATATACTTGAATTCGGTGCTGGCAGTGGGCGCTTATGTGCGCAGTTAATATCTCATCTACCCGAGACAAAAAGCTATTATATTATCGAGCTGAGCGCCGATTTACGCCAACGCCAGCAGGCGTATTTGCAACGACAGTTAGAACAGGAGATAGTCGACAGGATTACCTGGTTGGACGAGTTACCGGTAGACTATAATGGGATCGTGTTTGGTAATGAGGTATTGGACGCGATGCCAGTGCATGTCGTTACGAAACTCCAGCAATGGCATGAACTCGGGGTGGGCTTCGATGGTGAACGTTTTCACTGGCGCCGTTATTCCGATACCGGCCATGCGGTCACCGCTATGCAGGCAATCGAGGGTGAGCTGGGATCTTTGCCCGAAGGCTATTGCACCGAGCTTAATTTGAACTATAAGCCGTGGCTCAGAGCCTTGCAGGCTAGCACACAGCAAGTGGTGGTGGTGATGATCGACTATGGTTATGAGCAGGCGCAGTATTATCATCCCGAACGTTGCGATGGAACGCTGATTTGCCATTATCGCCATCGCATGCATGCTGATCCGCTGGTATATCCAGGGCTGCAGGATATTACTGCATTTGTCGATTTTGATGCCTTTGCTACGGCGGCGGTGGAAAGCGGTTTTGAGATAGGGGGGTTTTCGACCCAGGGGGCATTTCTGCTCTCGAATGGAATACTCGAGGAAGCAGAACAGCCTGGCTCGCAAGATGACACAATGACGCGACTGGACATCGCCCAACAGATAAAGACCCTGACGTTACCGGCAGAAATGGGAGAGAAATTCAAAGTCATGTGTCTGCAAAAAAATCTTAGCCTGGAGTTTCCAGCACTGGCATCCGTCAGATAAACTTGGACATTCTTCAATTAGTGGTGCTCGCAATCGTGCAGGGGCTCACCGAGTTCCTGCCAATTTCGAGCTCGGCGCACTTAATCCTGCTCCCCCTGGTACTGCAGTGGCCCGATCAGGGGCTGGTATTTGATATCGCGGTGCATGTCGGTACTTTGATCGCGGTGATGGTTTATTTCCGCAAAGAATTGGTGGTTATGGCCATGGACTGGATCAGGAGCCTCACGGGTGGTAAGTCCACGGGCAATAGTCGGCTCGCCTGGTGGGTCATATTGGGAACTATACCCGCGGTTACCATTGGCTACCTGTTCAAGGATATGATAGAAACCGATTTGCGCTCCCCCTGGGTGATTGCGATAGCAACAATAGGTTTTGCCCTGTTGTTATGGGTTGCCGATGCCAAAAAACCGAAAACACGTAATGAATACCAGCTAACAGGGGGTAATGTATTGCTGATTGGCTGCTTTCAGGCCCTGGCATTGATTCCAGGGACTTCACGTTCGGGAATTACCATGACTGCAGCGCTGTTGCTTGGCTTGAGTCGCGAGTCGGCGGCACGATTTTCGTTTCTGTTGTCGATACCGATCATTCTGGCTAGCGGGGTGTTGCAAACACTGGAATTAACGGCGTCGACGCAATCTGTTGACTGGAGTGCATTACTGCTGGCAATGGTATTGTCGGCCATCAGTGCAGGGCTATGCATTCATCTATTTCTACGATTGATCGACAGAATCGGAATGCTGCCATTTGTAATTTATCGCTTGCTGCTGGGCGTGGTATTGATTGCGCTGCTGGTGTAGGTCGCCTAAATGACCTGGATGGTAAATACTATCGAGATTGACCTCCGCTTAAGAAAAATATGGTTAAGTATTGGCTATGCATTGCTGTCGATGACAGCCGTACTATCGCTTATTCCTATTCCTGGCCCGGACATTGGTGGCGGCGATAAACTGGTACATTTTGTTACCTATGCATTGCTGTCCGGCTGGTTTAGTTTGATCGTGAAATACTCAAGAACGCTCTGGGCGGTTTTATTTGGTTTGATAGCTTTTGGCTTTCTGATGGAATATTTGCAGGGCTTTACCAGTTATCGCAGGCAGGACATCGACGATGCGATAGCCAATAGTGCTGGCGTAATGGTCGGCATAGCCATTCATTATTCCCCGTTGCGGGGCATGTTAGTAAATTTCGATAAGTTTCTACACGCCCGGTTCTAAAGCCTTTTTATGCTGTCGAATTAACTGTAGCCGAAATTCGTATATAGCATCACCGAGTGCCTTGCCCTTTAGGCCAGCACTTTTTATTTCGGTTAAATCAGCATTGCGTAATTTGTCGCCCAGCCGGTTCAGGTAATCGGCCTGCGGGTAATCAGCGTCTTCAAAATTGGTCCGTCCACGTATGTCCGCCAGGCAGGCGAGAATCATTTTTCTGAACCTGTCTGGCTTTCGAAATATGTCTGTTTTCGTGAACAGCTTTAACAGCGTCGACGATTTAAGCTCTAAAGCACGGTGTACCTGGGTATGGAACTCGGCGGTAATCAGTGCGAGTTCCGTATGGGATTTCGGTGCTCGCCATCGCGCGCAAAAACGCTTTACCAGCTTCACACTGCGCCTTTCGTGGCCGTGATGGCTGGGCAAAATATCGGGCGGGGTAGTGGCCTTTCCAAGATCGTGCATCAGTACGGCGAACCGTGTCTCATTGTCGAGGCCCAGTTCAGCGCTTTTTTGCAGCGCCATCATCACGTGAACACCGGTATCTATTTCGGGATGATATTTGGCGGTTTGTGGGATACCGTAAAGCGCATCAATTTCGGGAAACAAAATTATGAGCGCGTCGCAGGCGCGCAGACTTTCGAAGAATATTGCTGGGTCAGGTTCACTCAAAGCACGTGACATTTCGCTCCAGACCCGTTCCGCCACCAATGCGTCGAGTTCTCCTGACGCCCCCATTTCGCGCATTAAGTCGATTGTTTCGTCGGCGATTTTGAATCCCAGATGATGATAGCGAGCAGCAAAACGCGCCACACGCAATACCCGTACCGGATCTTCGACGAAGGCTTGCGAAACATGTCGCAGGGTTCTGGATTCGAGGTCGCGTTGTCCACCGTAGGGGTCGATCAGCCGCCCATCTTCGTCTTCGGCCATCGAGTTTATTGTCAGGTCGCGTCTAAATAAATCCTGTTCGATGGTAATCGTTGGATCGGTAACGAATTCGAATCCGTGGTAACCCGGCGCCGTTTTGCGTTCGCAGCGGGCGAGCGCGTATTCCTGTTTGGATTCAGGGTGTAAGAAAACCGGGAAATCCTTGCCAATAGATTTATATCCGGCAGTTTTCATCGCCTCCACTGTGCTTCCAGTGACCACCCAGTCGATATCGCTCACCGGCATTCCTAATAACTGATCCCGGACGCAGCCCCCAACACGATAAGTTTTCACCGCCCTGATCCAGATTTCGGAACTGGCATCAAGTCATCGCGGTAGTTGCTTTCTAAAGCGGTCATAATGCTTCTTGTTAGTGAACAGTACGCCTATATCTTGGATATATTGCCGTAGGCTAGTGTTGCAAAGATCGTTTCCCGGGCAAACATTGGGAGTTTGTAACGAGTGGTAATTATCCAGGGTGAAGAGTTTCCCCGGCAGGTTTTGCAGTATCACTGCCTGAAATTTTGACAAACCGTTGCCGAGAGGGACGATACGCAGCGAAGCACCAATAGCGTCGTTGATCAGTTCCACAATTTGTTTCAGGGTAAAAATCTCGGGGCCGCATACCGCATAGCGTTTCGAAAAGGATTCTCTATTATCTATGGTATTGGCTATACGCTCGACTAAATCTCCTACATATACCGGAGCCAGCTTGCTGTTGGGGCATGCGAGAGGGAAAAAACCGATACATAGTTTCAAAATTGCCGCGAAACGATTGATGAACTGATCGTTTTTGCCAAAAACCACCGAAGGCTGGAAGCTGGTGATCTGCATATTTTTTCGTCCGAAGGTATGTAGCAGGTTTTCACCTTCTCCTTTGCTGCGCAGGTAATCGCTGGTTCCGGTAGCCTGATCGGCGCCCAATGCACTCAGATGTAAAAACCGCCTAATTTGATTGTTATTGCAGGCAGTGAACAGCATTTTGATAAAACTGACGTGTACTTTCCTGAAATCATCGGCCTTTCGTTGATGCAATATTCCTATAAGATTGATCACTGCGTCCTGTCCTTTACACAGGGAATCGAGACTATTGGGGTCGAACACATTGGACTGAATAATTTGAATATTGGGGTGCACCAGGAGCGCATTATTCCGATGTGGATAGCGACAGGGAATGGTGACCGAGCAGCCTCGATTAGCCAGCACGAACGCTAATTGTTTACCGATAAAGCCACTTCCGCCCAGTAGAAGAATATTGTTGTGTTTCATCGCTTACGATCTCAACCGGTTTGTTGCGGTGCCCTGTTTTTAGTGCCCTGGTGGCGCCCTGATTTACCATGGCGAGGACGATTACCGCCTTTTTTTGCTTTGTTGGTGGAATTTCGTAGCGACTTTGAATTCTTCATCCGCACCGGTGGCAAGAGTTTGGCCAGCAAATCATTGCTAATCGATATGGTTGGAATTGGTCGTCGGGTAAATGCTTCTATGTCCATCAGATTCATCGCATACTCTTCACAGGCAAAGCTGATGGCATGCCCGGAATTACCTGCTCGCGCAGTACGACCAATACGATGCACATAATCTTCACCAAGATCCGGCAGGTCGAAATTAAAAATATGGGTTACATCTGGAATGTGCAGACCCCTGGATGCTACGTCGGTAGCTACCAGGATGGCAAACTCACCATCGTGAAATTGTTTCAGCAATTGTTCGCGTTTGTTTTGGTGAATGTCACCGGAAATAATTGCGGCGTGCAATCCGTTACCCTCGAGAAATTCCCAGATTCGAATGGCCACGTGCTTGGTATTAGTGAAAATAATACTTCGCTCGGGCTTCAATTTCTGCAATAAGCCAATCAGTAATGGAATTTTCTCATGATTAGCAGGGTGGTAGACGCTTTGTTGAATGCGCTCGACTGCAGGTGAATCGGATTGAATCTTGATTATTTGAGCCTTGTTCATATGTTCGTAGGCCAGTTCTAATACCTTGTGCGCCATCGTCGCAGAAAAAAGCATATTCAGCCTCTTCTCCGGGTCGGTCAGTCGGCGCAGCAGAAATCGCACATCCTGAATAAACCCCATGTCGAACATACGATCGGCTTCATCCAGTACCATCGCCTCGATGGATTTCAGGTTATAGAGTTTTTGCTTGAAGAAATCGATTAACCGTCCGGGCGTGCCAACCAAAATATCGACTGGCTGGTTAAACTGGTTTTTTTGTTGCTCGTAGGCTTTTCCGCCATAGCAAATCGCCAATTTTAACGGTGTATTTTTGAGCAGTGATTCTGCGTCTTTGAGAATCTGCAGGGCCAGCTCGCGAGTCGGGGCCAGGATCAACACCCGAGGTTTGCCGGGGATGGTTTGCTTTTGCTCCGAGGTAAGTAAATGCTGGGCACAGGCGAGTAAAAACGCCAGCGTCTTGCCAGTACCTGTATGCGCCTGTCCAGAGACATCCTTCTTAGCCAGTAGTAAGGGTAAAGCTTCAGCCTGTATTGGAGTGCAATATTTGAAGCCCAGCCGATCGAGTGCGCTCAGTAAACGGCTATCCAGCGGGAGCGAACTGAATTCGATATCGGTTAAATGGTGTTCGCTCATTACTTTGGCAGGCCGGGTTAATCGGATAAAACATCTATGGTAGCAAATTGTGAATATTCCTGCCCTTCGAATTGAAATATCCACTCTTCACCCCTATATATCCGTGACTACCTGTCACCAGGAAGTGTCGCGAGCCGTCCCTGGTTCGTCGATGATGTTGACAGTTAAATCTGATGATACTAAATTGTCAGTCTTATTGAAGAGCCTCCGGGCTGGAGAAACGCGTGAGTGGTAAAATAGTTTTCCTTTCAGACGATACTTTCGAATCAGAAGTGTTACAGGCCGAAGGCCCTGTACTGGTTGACTATTGGGCCGAGTGGTGCGGTCCCTGCAAGATGATAGCCCCTATACTTGAAGAGATTGCCGATGAATACGAAGGTCGAATCACTGTCGCAAAATTAAATATCGACGAAAATGCGGGTACACCCCCGAAATACGGCATCCGTGGCATTCCTACACTGATGTTGTTCAAGGACGGTGCGGTTGAAGCGACCAAAGTAGGCGCCCTGTCGAAATCACAGTTAACCGCCTTTATCGATAGTAATATTTGAGGAACCGCTGATCGGTTCGTTAATTTACGGCAGCGAGTAAAAATAAGGCAATACTGCGTTTAAATCTTACCAATAGATCGACTATTCGCTGTGATTCACGCTTCATTTTGACTCATTTTATCTATGCATCTGAATGTTCCAAAATTGATCAGAGCTTGGTTAAAAATTTCAATCGTTTAATGGTGGACGGCCTGATTTTACTGTGCTAGTCTTGCCTCAATAGCCGCTCCCGTTCCGGGCCTAACGGCTTCCAAATAGCCCAAAAAACGATTCCAATTCCCTTAACTTTTTGAAGTTTATTATTCGTACGAATTTTCTGTAAATCTTCCTTGTGCACGATAATATGAATCTAAGCGAACTGAAGCAAAAAAATGTTCCCGAGCTAATCGAGTTACTTGAGGCCCAGGGCGGCGATCACTCTTCCCGAATGCGCCGACAGGATATAGTTTTCAGTATACTGAAAACACAGGCAAAGCAGGGCGAGGATATATTCAGCGAAGGGGTGCTTGAAATATTACAGGATGGGTTTGGATTTTTGCGTTCAGCCGATAGTTCCTATCTGGCAGGACCCGACGATATTTACGTATCACCCAGTCAAATTAGACGCTTTAACCTACGAACCGGTGATACGATCAGCGGAAAGATTCGCCCGCCCAAGGATAGTGAGCGCTATTTCGCATTGCTTAAGGTCGATCAAATCAATTTCGATTCGCCAGATAGCGTCAAACATAAGGTATTGTTCGAAAATCTGACGCCACTACATGCCGAAACCCGACTCAAGCTGGAGCGCGGAAATGGTAGTACCGAGGACATAACAGCACGTATCATCGACCTGGTATCGCCGATCGGTAAAGGCCAGCGCGGCCTGATAGTGTCGCCACCCAAGGCAGGTAAAACCCTGATATTGCAAAATCTTGCACAGAGCATCGCGACTAATTTTCCAGATATTTATCTGATAGTTTTATTGATCGACGAACGCCCCGAAGAAGTGACTGAAATGTCGCGTATGGTCAGGGGTGAAGTCGTTGCTTCCACCTTTGACGAACCGGCCAGTCGCCATGTACAGGTCGCCGAGATGGTCATAGAAAAAGCCAAGCGACTAGTAGAGCATAAGCGTGACGTGGTTATCCTGCTCGATTCCATCACCCGACTCGCACGTGCTTATAACACAACTATACCCTCCTCGGGTAAGGTATTGACTGGTGGTGTCGATGCACATGCACTGCACCGTCCAAAGCGTTTTTTTGGAGCGGCACGTAATATAGAAGAGGGCGGCAGTCTCACAATCCTGGCTACCTCGCTGGTGGAAACCGGGTCTAAAATGGACGAGGTGATTTACGAAGAGTTCAAGGGTACTGGCAATATGGAACTCCATCTGGATCGTAAAATATCTGAAAAGCGGGTATTCCCTGCAATACACATTAACCGTTCCGGCACACGCCGCGAAGAATTACTGCTGGATCCGGATGAGTTGCAAAAAGTCTGGATATTACGCAAATTTTTGCATGCTATGGATGAAATCGAAGCGATGGAATTCGTCCTCGGGCGCATGCAAAACAGTAAAACCAATGTCGAATTCTTCGATCAGATGAAAAAGTAATCATGGCTTTGGTTCATTCGTTTGAGCCAATTATAGGGCGTGAACCGCGCATACTGATCCTCGGCAGTATGCCCGGTGTATTGTCACTGAAAGCGACACAGTATTACGCCAATCCCCGCAATGCCTTCTGGTCGATCATGGCCGAGCTGTTTGATATCAATATCGAAGATAATTATCAATCGCGTGTCGAGCAAGTTGCCAATTTACCGTTGATCCTGTGGGACACATTGAAGGCCTGTCACCGTGAAGGAAGTCTGGATTCAAAAATTCTCGGACAACAGATCGAAGCCAACAATATTCCCGACCTGGTAAAGCGCTATGACGAAATTCGCGCTATCGCTTTTAATGGTGCCGCCTCGGAAAAGTATTTCAGGCAACTGGTAATAGAAAATATGCCTGAAAACCGAGACATTGAATTAATTAAAATGCCCTCGACCAGTCCCGCCAACGCGAGCATGAGCTATCAACAAAAATTAACGGCCTGGCGGCGATTACTAAATTTTGTATAGTCCCTGGGGAATTTGCTTACGAAATTGTGCGATATTGCCCTGTGAAGCAGAAAATCTTTCGTTGAACACAAGCCCGGTCAGGCAAGGTAGATTCAGCTGGTGGTACGACGCCAGTTATTTCAGCCGTCCCATCGCGAATATCGTCATTGCTCAGATTTGATTCGAGGGTCTTAGCCCGGACATTTCATAAATGTATTCGCGCCCTTGCTAGTCCTTTGTTCCCTCAGGAGATTTTCCTCAGTCGGCCGGATCCATTGGTCCGCCAAAAGTAGGCGCTCTGAAGCGACACTTGTTCGGAAAGTCTCCTGAGAAAACAAAATACTGCGCAATCATCGCGGTAATTCATGAATTGTCCGGGTTAGATCGTCACTATCGGTTTTATTAACCGTCTTGCTCGGTATCATAACGAGGTGCTTCGAAGACTGAGTCGTACCATTCTGCGCGGTCGGACCAGTAAATATTATCCTGCGGCCTTATGCCCGGATCTTCGCTCAGCCCACCCGCAGGGATTATCAATCTGCCACTACTAGCGCTGATATAGGGTACTAACGAGCCGCAGTGGGTACAGAAAGCTTTGGAAATGACGCCGGGTTCGTCCGGGTCGTAGCGTTTAACCAATTCTTTTCCGCTCAGCCATTTGATGCGCTCAGCTTTGGTGAATATATTTGACGCGTGCGCGGTCCCAGTCGAACGACGGCACTGGCTGCAATGGCACAGGTGAAATTTGTCGAATGGGCCGGTGACCGTGTACCTGACCTGACCGCAGAGGCAGGCACCTTTGATTTCTTTACCCATTTCTGTTCTCCAATGCTTGATTAAGTTTGGCTTGCAAGTAGACGATGGATAACTTCGTCGAAATATTTTTCATGTACATTTGCAAATGCTAATCGAATGAATTTTTCCTGTTCCCGGCCAAAATAACTGCCGGGCAAACAGACTAGATCGAATTCCTGTATCAAGCGTTTGACTACGTCACGCGATGGTGACTCGAATGGGTGTTCGATATAAGCGAAATAGGCACCGGCACTGACGAGTCGGTACTGTAGCTGTGGATTATCGAAAGCCTGCTTGATTAAATCGGCCCTGACCTGTAGTTCGCGGGCTTTTTCCAACTTCCAGTCGTGCAGGTGTTGAAGGCCATACAGGGCGGCCAATTGTCCGGCATGGGGCGCACAGATCGCGGTACAGTCCTGTACCTTCCTAATCGATTCGAGCAGAGCCGGGCCAGCAGCCACGGCACCCGTGCGATGCCCAGTGAGACTAAACACCTTCGAAAAACTATATAGATGGACAAAATGATCGCGCCAGTCAGCCTGGTTGAACAATTCGTGGGGCAAGTGCTCGTAGTCGATAAAATCCCGGTAGGTTTCATCGACAATAAGGGCTAGCCCGTGTTCGCGAGCTAGCCGATAAAACTGCTCGATACAGCCTGGACTATAGGTTGCACCAGTTGGGTTGTTTGGTGTGACGAGTACAATTGCTCTGGTACGCGACGTAACCAGAGTGGCTGCTTCCTGCGGATCGGGCAACGCGGTTTTTGAATCGAATGACAAATATTTTTGGGTGATACCACGAATAGTGAGCCACATTTGATGATTAAAATAACAGGGCAGGGGAATGATGACTTCGTCGCCCTTATCGCAGAGGGTGTCGATGACTGAGCAAAACGCCTGGTTGCATCCAGCAGTAATTATGATGTCATCGGCGACGACTTCGGCAGCGTAACGGGCACTAATATTAGCCGCCAGCGCTTCGCGAAGGGGTTGAATGCCACGTATGTCGGTATAGGTTGCACCCTCGCCATTTTTGATCGCTTCGCCAAGATAATCTCGTAACGACTGAGGTGGTAAATGGGCTGGTACCGCCTGACACATATCGATCAACTGTTCGGAGCCTGGGTTTTTGACCCAGGACCAGGCTTCGGCTATCGGTGCTGCGGCACAATCCAGTACGTTAGGGTTAAAATTCATTATCGTCCTCGTTTGTCTATTCGGGATGGTATTGATTTTTCAATGCGCTGGCCAGTCCCGTTGGTGGAATCGTCTGCTTGTTATGAGATAATATATTTTCGCGATCGAAGTATAGGAGCACATTAGATGAAGTATCTGCATACCATGGTCAGGGTGAAAAACCTCGAAAAGTCCCTCTCGTTTTACTGCGATCTACTTGGGCTGGTGGAAACCAGGCGATATGTGGATGAAGCCAATGAATTTACCCTGGTTTATCTGGCAGCGCCCGAAGATCTGGAACAGGTGAAAGCGGGAGAAGCCCCGCTGCTGGAGTTGACTTATAACTGGGACGGCGAAGTCTACCAGGGCGGTCGTAACTTCGGCCATCTGGCCTACGAAGTAGACGATGTGTACGCGTTGTGTCAAAAAATTATAGACCGGGGTATTACTCTGAATGTCCCGCCAGGCGATGGCCGCATGGCTTTTTTTCGCTCTCCCGACAATATTTCGATCGAATTACTGCAAAAGGGTGAACCGCTGGCGCGCGCAGAACCCTGGGTATCGATGCAGGTAAGCGGTGAGTGGTAAGTTATCCAGTCATTAATCTGGAGCGATGAATATGGCTTTAGCGCAACTCTTGCATGGCAGTTATTTTGCTATCGAAAACCCAATTCGGCTGTTTGACCGTTGGATTAATTCTTATTGTCATCACAGCCACGCTAGACTGGGTGAAAAAGAACTGCTGGTCAAATGGAGCGAGCGCGCCGATCGTGCGCTTACGGATCGTTCAGAACCACTGGTAGTCGAGATGCAGCTTTATTTCTCCTGTGTGGTTAAAAAACGGGTTCTTTTCCATGACCAGGTGGATTTCAAACTTCTGGTAGTAAGCGATCGTCTGCATATTGCGTTTCGATCGATAGAAGCAGCCAAATGCGATCCCGAGGAATTTGCCAGAAGCTACCCGATTGGCCGGGTTTTGGACTCAGCCGCGGCGGCCAGGATGGCCCCCTCCTGGGTGGGTATAGATTTCAGACAGGGAGAGTGGGAAGGGGAGTTTGGTTATAGTGTTTGAAGGGAAAGCGGTTCGAACTAAAATACAGGAGGTATATTTATTTTAAAATAATAGCCTGGGATTCGGTACCCCTACTCATTCATATCAGTAATCTGATGTCAGGAAGTGCATATTATATACGCCGGTCTCTATCAAACAGACTGGTGATGCCACCATCGATCTGGCAGAGGGCTGAAGGACAGAGATGGAAAATCCCGTTGCAGGTTCCCGGCGGCTCGTATGACCTGTTCATTCGGTTGTAGTGGTCAAGTATTTTCGTACCACTTGATAGGTGTACGGAATTCTACTCGATCAGTATAAACAAAAAAGCCAGGACACCAGTTATAGAGCGACTACCTGGTGCCTGGCTTAAAGTTACAACCGAAGAGCGCGTGTAACACTAATCCCAGTTGAGCGCGCCACCGGTTTGATACTCGGTGACGCGGGTTTCAAAAAAATTCTTTTCCTTTTTCAGGTTTGCCTGTTCATCTAGCCACGGCAGTGCATTTTTAGCGCCGGGGAATGGCGTTTCTTGACCCAGTTTATTGGCGCGGCGGTTGGCGATGAAGCGGAATTGAGCGATATGGTCTTCCGCGTTATAACCAAGAATCGGTTCGGGTAACAGGAAGTGAGCGTATTGCGCCTCGGCTGCTTCGGCCTCTTCCCACATGTGCTGAATTAATTTCGGGTCGAGCTTGACATTTTCTTCGAGGATAATTTGTTTGCACACCCGAATGCCAAATGATGCGTGTAATACTTCGTCACGCATGATGTACTGGAATTGCTCGGCAGTTCCTTTCATCAAGCTGCGGCGTTGTAGCGCAAAGATTGGACTGAAACCGTTGTAAAACCAGGTGCCTTCGAAAACACCGGCAAAAAAGATATACGCCATTAGGAAATTTTCCAGTTCATCGCGGTCGCGCAGATCGATATTGGGGCGCAAAACCGATTCGAGGCGTTGGTTGCACATTTGGATCTTGTGGTTAATTTCTGGTACCACTCGGTATCTATTGTATATTTCCCCCTGATCCAGACCTAAGGTCTCAATACAATGCTGGTAAGCCCAGGTATGCATTGCCTCTTCGTATACCTGGCGAGCCTGATAAATTTGTAGTTCCGGCGCGGTCATTTTTTCCATCACCGCAAGCCCGATATTGCGCATAGCCAGAATGTCCGACGTGGTCAGATAAGACAGAACATTAGTGTAAACATGGCGTTCTTCAAGGGTTAATTTGTGCTGGTAATCGTGCACATCCTGCGACATATTTATATCGAGTGGTGTCCAGTGGTTTTTGTTCGCGTTTAGAAAATATTGCCAGGCCCAGGGATATTTAAATGGTGCTAGCTGGTTAATATCGGCCAAACCATTTACTACGCGCTTATCTTCTACGTTTATTGGTTTCGCTGCCACCGGATCGATCGCAGGTCGCGGCATATCTGATGCCCGAGCGCTGACGCCTGGTATTTTGTCAATGGTTTGGCCGATCGGTGCTTGCGCGGCTTCAGTACTGCTTACCGAGGATTCCGGGTTGGAAGCAGGTATCCTGGGTGCAGGTGGGGCTAATGGATCATCCCAATTTAGCATTCAAGGTCTCCAATATTATCGTTGCGGCCGGTTACTGGCATGCGTCACATTCCGGGTCGAGGATTGCACATACTTCTGGCTCAGTTTCCAGTGCTGTTTTTTGAGGTGCGTCGGTGGTATTTTTCTCCATCGCGGTGGCACCCAGTGAGCGCAGGTAATAAGTCGTTTTTAATCCGCGAACCCAGGCCAGCTTATAAAGATTATCGAGCTTCTTACCCGAGGGTTCGGCCATATAAAGATTAACTGACTGACCCTGATCGATCCATTTTTGACGCCGAGATGCGGCTTCTACCAGCCAGCGAGAATCGACTTCGAATGCGGTAGAGTAAATCCGCTTCAATTCGTCTGGAACGCGGTCAATACTCTGCACGCTACCATCGTAGTATTTCAGGTCATTGACCATGACGTCATCCCAGATGCCCTGCTCTTTCAAATCATCTACCAGGTAAGGATTGACTACGGTGAATTCACCAGACAGGTTTGATTTAACAAACAGGTTCTGGTAAATCGGCTCGATCGACTGACTAACTCCACAGATATTCGATATGGTTGCTGTCGGAGCGATTGCCATCGTGTTCGAATTACGCATACCAATGCTGACGACCCGTTCGCGCAAACTGTCCCAGTTCATGCGAGCGCTGTCGTCCTGTTGCAAATATTCGCCACGCACTGCCTTGAGGTCTGCGATCGAATCGATGGGTAAAATTCCCTGGCTCCAGAGGGATCCTGCGTAGCTGGAATAGGTGCCTCGTTCTTCGGCAAGCTGGGTCGATGACTGAATCGCATAGTAGCTTACTACTTCCATCGACTGGTCGGCGAATTCTACTGCTTCCTCCGAGGAATACGCGATGTGTTGTATGTACAGGGCGTCCTGAAAACCCATGATTCCAAGACCCACGGGTCTATGCCGCAAGTTAGAGGTGCGAGCCTGCGGCACACTGTAATAGTTGTAGTCGATGACATTGTCGAGCATGCGCATCGCGGTTTTTATGGTCTTCTCCAGCTTCTCCAGGTTCAGTCCTTTTTCATCGACATGTTGCGCCAGGTTAACCGAGCCGAGATTGCATACAGCAATTTCGGTATCCGTGGTATTCAATGTAATTTCGGTACACAGATTAGAGGAGTGCACCACGCCTGAATGCCGCTGGGGAGAACGAATATTGCAAGGATCCTTGAAGGTAATCCAGGGATGGCCGGTTTCAAATAACATACCTAGCATCTTGCGCCAAAGATCAACTGCGGCAAGCCGACGGAATAATTTTATTTCGCCACGATCAGCCTTCGCTTCGTAAGCAATATAGGTCGTTTCGAATTCATCGCCATATTGATCGTGCAAATCCGGGGTTTCGTCCGGAGAAAATAAAGTCCACTGGCCTTCTTCGGCAACCCGTTTCATGAAAAGATCGGGAATCCAGTTTGCAGTGTTCATATCGTGCGTGCGACGGCGTTCTTCGCCCGTATTTTTGCGCAAGTCGAGGAAGTCTTCAATATCCAGGTGCCAGGTTTCCAGATAGGCGCACATCGCTCCTTTACGTTTGCCGCCCTGATTGACCGCAACCGCGGTATCGTTGGCTACTTTTAAAAACGGAACCACGCCCTGCGACTTGCCGTTAGTACCCTTTATATGCGAACCCATGGCGCGTACCCGGGTCCAGTCATTACCCAGGCCGCCAGCAAATTTCGATAGCATTGCATCATCTTTAATCGCGCTGAAAATGCCATCCAGATCATCGGGAATGGTAGTTAAATAGCAACTGGAAAGTTGTGGCTTCAGGGTGCCCGAATTGAACAGCGTTGGCGTGCTGCTCATGAAATCGAAAGAAGACAGCAGGTTATAGAATTCGATCGCTTTCTCTTCGCGATCAACCTCGTTGATTGCCAGGCCCATTGCCACGCGCATAAAAAATGCCTGCGGTAGTTCAAAGCGTACATCCTGGTAATGGATGAAATAACGGTCGTACAGAGTTTGGAGCCCCAGATAAGAAAACTGGTTGTCCCGATTTGGTTGCAATGCTTTACCCAAAGCCTGCAGGTCGAACTTCAACAATTCCTTGTCGAGTAGCTCGAGCTCGGTTGCCCTCTTAATATAATGCCCAAAGTAGTCGGGGTAACGCCTGGCCATTTCCTTATAGGTAGCCGTCGGCGCCCCGTCTTTGATAAAGGTCAGTGTCTCGGTACGTAATTCGTCTAGTAGTAATCGTGCGGCGACGGAAGAATATTCCGGTTCGCGGTCGATCATTCCTCGTGCGCTCATTACCAGAGTCGGCCCCACGTTTTTTGCAGGCACTCCATCGAACAGATTTTTGATCGTTGCGTTATACACTCGATCGAAAATAGTACTTTTCAGGCCCTCGCAGGCTTCTTTGCAAACCGTTTTCAGGCGCGTAGTATCAAGGGGAATAACGCTGCCATCTTCCAGTTTTACGTTCAGGCTGGATACATTAGCATTGTCCTGTGAAGTGGTATTGCCATCGCGTTCCTTAGCCCTGACTGTAGAACGTTGCTCGCGATATAGCACATAGGCGCGAGCAATTTTCTGCTCGCCATTACGCATCATGGCCAACTCAACCTGATCTTGAATGTCTTCGATATGGAAGGTGCCGCCGCCCGGTTGACGTCGGGTCAGCGTTCCCACTACCAGGTCTGTTAATCGTGCGACCGTTTCGTGAACTCGGGAAGATGCCGCTGCTTGCCCACCCTCTACAGCAAGAAAGGCCTTGGTCATCGCAACTGCAATTTTGTTTTTGTCGAAGCCAGTCAATTTTCCGTTGCGGCGAACTACATTGTAGCTACTGCTGAGCTGGTCATTTTGCTCCTCGGAGATTTCGCCGATGGGTTTTACAGTGGCTGCAGGTGTTTCGTTGAGCGGTGATTCAATATTTTGCATACTTATGATTCTGTTCCAAAATAACAGGTTACCCTGGTAAAAACTGCCTGTTAAAAATTATATTTAGTGAGCCAACTCATCGGGAGGGTTGACCTCCTGAGTGTGTTTTCCAACGCACTAAACAGCATTCCTAATAGATAAATTTACACGGGGTAAAATCTATCTTTACACTCGGCTATCCTTGCCTGTTAACAGTTAAAGTAATTTCTAACTGTCGATTCCAAGTGGTTGTCCGCTAGACAAACCTGGATATATTTTATATGTGTGGTTAACCTTTTATTGATATTTATTTGACGACTGTAATTATAGCTTTTTAATCCACAAGATACAATATAATGTGTATGGTGCTGAGGTCAAGCACATTATGTTGTGTATTACCCTGTGGGGCAGCTGGGCAAAACTTGTGGATAAAATGGAATAAAACACCAGGAATGGCGTTTTCTATGGGCTTTTAAGTGCTAGCTTGTCGACTAACCTATTACCAGGGCATTAAAAATTAATATTACCTGTTACCCGCCATTAAAAATTTGAATAATCTATGCCACGATAATAAATAAGCATGCTGATATTCTTCAGTTCTGTTAAAGCGTGGACTGCAGTGGAGCAGGGTGCGACCTTACCAGAATTTATCGAATCAATGCCCGCACCTCGGCATGAGATGGCAAAACGGCCCCACGCCTCGGACAGAAAATAGACGCGCCAGCAAGTGCGTATGTGATTAAATCCTCCAACGATTCAGTGTCGAGGTTCCCAGCTGCCTGTTTTGAAAATCCAATGCTTGTTAGCCGTGCAAGCATCGCAGCCATAAAACTATCACCGCCACCCACCGTGTCGACCACATCAATTTTAAATGCTGGTTTGCGTAAGCTATAGCCTGATTTCGTCCAGGCCGAACAGCCCTCCTGGCTGGCGTCGGCGCAGACGGGACACAAAATCAACTTTAGAATTCTCTGCTAAAGGCTTTTAGCCCGACATGAATCAAAAACCAGATTTCTCCAGTCAGAATTTTCTCGAACTACATATCCAGGATACTCTCGCTTTCTACGAAACTCGGGATTATGATGATGTGGGTCATTTTTTAAACACTTCCGCAACGATGGCAAAGTATACGACCCGTTTACTTGCCATTGGGTAAGCAGCACTTGCTTTGTCTTCAATTACACGATGGCCGGTCATTATTTCAACAATAACGATTATAAAAAATGGTTCAACTGGTCAATTTCTTCGTTTTCGCGAAATCGGAGACTCCAATGTACATCAACTGGAATCCTGTTCTGAGGTAAGGCCAACGGTATCTGCTCGACAACGAGCGCATAAATCGCTTACTCATCGCATTGCGATCGACACTTGATCCACCAACCCGAGGTAAACTATTGCAGACAAATAAAAATTCTCGCCTCTTTAGGGGCCTGACGTCGTGACTTAGGAGGCGATCGCTATGCAGTCGTTAACCCAGACCGATGTTTGGCAGGCTTTGGTCAAACATCAGCGTTCGATCGAAAATGTACACTTGCGTGATCTGTTTGCAAAGAACCCGAAACGGTCGGAGAAATTCTCGTTACGGCTGGATAATCTATTGCTCGATTATTCGAAGAACCGCATCGATGGCGAAACCCTTAAATTGCTGTTAAGACTTGCACGCGAAACCCAGGTCGAGCGGCTACGCGATCAAATGTTTGCTGGTGAGGCCATTAACCTCACCGAACATCGGCGTCGTTACATAGCGCCCTGCGAAATCGCGGTAATAGCGCAGTTTTGATCGATGGGGTGGACGTCATGCCGGCAATCAATGCTGTTCTCGCACAAATGCACCAGTTCAGCGAGGCAGTGCGAGGTGGTAACTGGCGAGGTTATAGCGGCGAACGGATTCGTGATGTGGTCAATATCGGAATAGGTGGTTCAAATCTGGGGCCTTTGATGGTATGCGAAGCACTCAAACCCTATTCGCACCCGACACTCAATTTACATTTCGTCTCTAACGTCGACGGTACGCACATCAGTGAAACGCTAAAGCACCTGAACCCGAAATCGACCTTATTCATCATCGCCTCGAAGACATTTACTACCCAGGAGACCCTGACCAACGCACATAGTGCACGCGCCTGGTTTATGGATCAGGTTAAGGACGAAAGCGCTATTGCCAGACACTTCGTCGCGGTCTCAAGCAACTTGGAATTAGTCACCGCGTTCGGTATCGATATCGCCAACATGTTCCAGATATGGGACTGGGTGGGTGGCCGTTATTCGCTGTGGTCGGCTATCGGCTTGCCCATCGCACTTGCCGTCGGCATGGATTATTTCGAAGAATTGCTAACCGGCGCGTACGAGATGGACCAGCACTTCCAAAATGCACCGCTGGAAGAAAACATGCCCGTGCTAATGGCGTTAATCGGCGTCTGGTATCACAATTTTTTCGCAGCCGAGAGTTATGCGGTGGAGCCTTACGATCAGTATCTGCACTGTTTTCCAGCCTTTTTACGGCAGCTCGATATGGAAAGCAACGGTAAATCGGTTAGCCGCGATGGCGATTTTATCAGTGACTATACCACTGGGCCGGTGCTCCTCGGCGAACCCGGCACCAATGGCCAGCACGCGCTTTTTCAATTGTTACACCAAGGCACGCGGCTGGTACCAGTGGATTTTCTGGCACCGATGGAAACTCACAATCCACTCGGGAACCACCACACCCTGTTGCTGGCAAATTGTTTCGCTCAATCCGAGGCGTTGATGTGGGGGAAAACCGAAGTAGAAGCGCGCACCGAACTCACGTCCCAGGGCCTGTCCGGCGAAGTCCTGGAGAAATTGCTACCGCACAAGGTATTCGCGGGAAACCGGCCAAGCAATACACTACTATTTCGACGGCTTGACCCGCACACTCTTGGCATGCTGGTAGCGCTCTACGAGCACAAGGTGTTGGTGCAGGGAGCGATCTGGAATATCAATTCGTTCGACCAGTGGGGCGTCGAGTTCGGCAAGCAACTCGCTACTGCAATTACCGAAGAGCTAACAAGCAATACTGAAATTACAACCCATGATGGGTCTACCAACGCTTTGATAAACTACGCGAAACGCACACTCGGCAGCCTTAGTAATTGACTCATATATCGATGGCCGCTACCGATTTCGCTCCCCGCTCGGTGAGCTCGACTACCCTCTAATACGAGAAGGATCACATCTAAATATTGAAGATAAAATCGGTGCCAATATGATGGAACACGACAGTGTCGCCGGCGTTCATTTTGCTGTGTAAGCACTAAACGTTGACCGAGCCAGTGTAGTCGGACGCGTTAACGACTAAGGCCGCTGTCACCCAATGCGAATGCATCCCAATAACAGCGTCAGGGATTTATTTATACCTGGCATGGACTCGGGCGGTCTTGAGTAAGTTCGAACTGCTCGATACCGAAGGTCGTCTCTTGTACTTTATGGCTGACGCTTTCGCACCACACATGGAGCCGCCGACACAGGCGATATTACTGGGTTGAGGTAGTTGACTGCGGTAGTTGATATTATCCCGCCGGTCGGCATGAAATTGATCTGCAGTAGCGGGGCAAAGACCGCCTTTAACGCGCCGATACCACTGGCAATTTCTGCCAGGCAATATTTCTGAAGCCACTATCCGCGTTACAGCATTTGTCAATCTGCCGATAGGGGGACCGGATGCGATCTAATCACAGGTGCCGAGACACAGGGCGACTGCGGTAGACAAGGCAATTACATTGCGGCTCACAATGACAGGTTTATGCCACCCAGGCCCTGGGTCACGCCACCACGTATCGCAGAGACGCCACCGGTGAAATGCGCAATCGCTGCTACGTTAGTTAAGATGCAATGATAGAGCTTTTGTTTAAGCTACTGAAATCAAAACCACATTAAATGCATACTGTACTAACCTTAAGTGGTATAGAAAAAATAGCAAATACATGAGTATAAATACCCAACTCGATTTATCCGAAATCAACGGCCAGCCAGGGCTGGATTTACTGGTTTGCGAGGTCGATAAACTAGTCAGTTTGCCTGATATTTATTACCGTCTGGAATCGGCTATCGAAAGTCTATCGTCGACGGTCGACGATTTCGCTAAACTCCTCGGTTCTGATCCAGATTTGTGTGCAAGATTACTGAGTCTGGCGAATAGCGCGTTTTACAGTTTCCCGGCAACAATAGAAACCATAGATCGCGCTATCAGTACTATCGGGCTGCGCCAGATACGTGAGTTGGTACTAGTAACTACGGTTTTAAAAATGTTT
>JADFJT010000144.1 GCA_022566015.1 Pseudomonadota bacterium
ACATTCTGCAGCGTCCAGACAACGCGTACCACCATCGGAATACCACGGATCTCAAGGAAGACTTTACTCTGGCCAAAGACAGCTCTCGCGGCTCCACGATCACCGGCCGTGACGATGGCTGGAACCTTCACCTGCCTAGTCCGCAGTTCGGTCTAGATCGGGAAGGCCAGCGCAATAGAGACCAAAGTGGTTAAACATCTTCGCATGGAACTCCCTCCAAAAAAATATATTAGCAGTTTATATAATTTAATACTAATTGCCTCAACGTGCCGGTCTGAGACTACTTGACAGGAATATTTCAGTTTCCTGATTGGCCGCTGCGTGCCGACTAGAGCGCATCACACATTATCTTCGATCGGCCGCTTCTGGATCTATCAAATAGAATAGTTTTAAAAACGACTAACAAAACAACGATCTCTAAACAGTGATAATATCGCCATCAAATCACAATTAATGCCGAAAGCAAGAATGCTGTTCTTTACCTATCGTATCAAACTTCAGCGATCGAAACCGGCGCCCGAATAGCCGGGGGACTTTTTTGATGCGCGAGTCATTATCTCAACAGGTGATAGATACCTGCCTTGCGATGCATTCGGAAGGTATCAATCAGGGTAGTGCCGGGAACGTGAGTGTCCGCTTTAAAAAAGGCTTCCTGATCACGCCATCGGGCCTGGTTTATGACAGGTTAAGCCCGGGTGATATCGGTTATGTAGGGATGGATGGTGTGGCGGATGGCCTTTTAGTCCCTTCCAGCGAATGGCGAATGCACCGGGATATTTACGCATCCAGACCGGAGGCGGGTGCGGTGATTCACGTCCATTCGACCTTTGCCACCTCATTGTCATGCCTGCGCAAGGATATTCCTGCATTCCACTATATGGTGGCGGTCGCTGGTGGCACGGATATTAAATGTTCCGACTATGCCCTGTTCGGCACACAAGGCTTATCAGACACGATGCTGATCGCTCTTAAGGGCAGGCGCGCCTGTTTGCTCGGTACGCATGGAATGATTTGTTTTCACGACAATCTGGATAAAGCCCTGTGGCTGGCAATAGAGGTAGAAACACTGGCCAAACAGTATTGGCACACCTGCCAGGCGGGCAATCCGGTGTTATTGTCGAATGAGCAGATGGCAGAAGTACTGGAGAAATTTAAAAACTACGGTAAGCAGGCGGAAATTAAAGGTTGAATAGATGAATGTGGACGGCGTTGCCTATCGTACCATCTGGGTGAATGAAGATGGCTGGTCTATCGATGTGATAGACCAAACCCGGATGCCGCATTTATTCGAAATTTTGAACCTGAAAACGCTACAGGATTGTTGTGTCGCGATCAAAGACATGGTGGTGCGTGGCGCGCCTTTGATCGGAACGACCGCGGCTTACGGATTTTATCTGGCGATGCGCGAAGATGCATCTGATGCGGGTATGGAAAATGCCTACAGGAAGCTTTACGAAACTCGACCGACCGCGGTGAACTTGCGCTGGGCATTGGATCAAATGCAACTTTGCCTCGTATCTTTACCCGGTGCTGAACGAGCAGCCCGCGCTTTCAGACGGGCGGGTGAGATCGCGGACGAGGATGTCGAGATCAGCAAAGGCATCGGACGTAACGGTCTGACGTTGATTAATGATATCGCATCTAAGAAGAAGCCGGGCGAGGTCATTAACATCCTGACTCATTGTAATGCAGGCTGGCTCGCGACCGTTGACTGGGGTACTGCAACGGCACCGATCTATATGGCACATGACGAAGGCATTCCAATACACGTGTGGGTTGATGAAACCAGGCCACGCAATCAGGGCGCCAGCCTGACTGCCTGGGAACTGGGCAAGCATGGAGTGGCGCACAGCCTGATCGTCGATAACGCGGGTGGGCACCTGATGCAGCACGGCATGGTGGACCTGTGCCTTGTGGGGACCGATCGAACGTCCAGGACCGGAGATGTTTGCAATAAAATCGGCACTTACCTGAAAGCCCTGGCAGCGTACGACAATAACCTGCCCTTTTATGTATGCTTGCCCAGTACCACGATCGACTGGACCATGCGAGAAGGGGTGAAACAAATGCCTATAGAACAACGCGATGGATTCGAAGTATCACAGGTGGCAGGGCGACTCCCTAATGGTGATATCGTATCGGTTAATATCGCACCGGACGGGACCGAGGTTGCCAACTATGCTTTCGATGTAACACCGGCCAGACTGATTACCGGGCTGATTACAGAACGTGGGGTTATAAACGCGTCCGAAGCGGCTATTGCAGCCGCTTTTCCAGAGCGGGCAGTAACAGAAGAAAGTTAACTACTATAGACCGGCTATGGCATTCATTGATTCGATCCATTTAGTCCATCAGCCTGAATAATAATTCCAGATTAGACAACATCTGTAGTGCGGTGTATGTTACGGGTCGAAACCAAAGAGGAGTTTTCCATGCTAGAACGAATACCTTTTAAGACTGCGTTAAAAACAGCAGCTATAGCCACCCTGCTTTTTAATACCAACGCCTATTCCGAGCCACTTCAATCTATTGGTAAAAGTGAAGGACAGGTCAATATTGTCGCCTGGGCCGGTTATATCGAACGCGGAGAAACCGATCCAGCATTCGACTGGGTGACCAAATTTGAAGCCGAGTCCGGGTGTAAAGTGAATGTTAAAACCGCGGCCACTTCGGATGAAATGGTGGCTTTGATGAACCAGGGCGGTTTCGACCTGGTGACTGCGTCGGGTGACGCCAGCCTTCGACTCATCGCTGGCAAACGAGTTCAGGAAATAAACATCGACCTGATTCCTTCCTGGAAAGACATAGACCCACGCTTGCAAAATGCCGAATGGCACACCGTCGATGGCAAGCACTATGGTACCCCCTATCAATGGGGCGCTAATGTGCTGATGTATAACACCGATGTATTTAAAAAAGCGCCCGACAGCTGGAAAGTCGTATTTGAAGAAGTGACACTGGACGATGGCAAATCCAACAAAGGCCGAGTACAGGCTTTCGACGGACCGATTTATATTGCTGACGCAGCACTTTATCTGATGTCGAGCCAGCCAGAGCTGGGCATTACCGATCCGTATGAGTTAAATCAGGATCAATATGATGCGGCTTTAACACTATTACGTGGACAACGTAAGATCGTCAATCGCTACTGGCACGACGCTTTTGTGCAAATGGACGATTTCACTAATGAAGGTGTAGTCGCATCGGGTTCATGGCCATTTCAGGTGAATATATTACAGTCTCAAAAAGCACCTATCGCCAGTGTTGTGCCTAAAGAAGGTGCGACTGGCTGGGCTGACACCACGATGATGCACGCCGATGCCGAAAATCCAAATTGCGCTTACAAATGGATGGAACACTCAATACAGCCGCAATTACAGGGCGATCTGGCTGCATGGTTTGGTTCCGTACCGGCCAACCTGAATGCCTGTAGTGGTAATGAATTACTCGGCGAAAATGGCTGTGAAGTCAATGGCCTGGGTGATTTTGACCGGATTCATTTCTGGAAGACCCCTCGTTCCAACTGTAAAAGTCAGGATCTATGTGTGCCCTACTACAAATGGGTATCGGATTATATCGCCGTATTAGGCGGTCGTTGAGGCCGTAGAAAAACCTGTGGATAACTTAGGCACAGAAAATATCGAAGCGGAGAGCCTCCTCATATTATTTTGGCAGAGGTTTATGACCCTAATATTCACGTACAAGTGCATTTTTTCGGTCGTTTTTTGCACGATTAAAAGATCGTTTGTTTTTCTACAGCTTCGTTAGTCCCCTACCTCTCCGATACAGGTCGCCACAGTTGGGCGACCTGTTTTTTTTATTTCTGCGAGAAACCAGGTGAGCATAGCTGTCTCTCTAAAAGGCGTCTCTTTGCATTTTGGCGAAGTAGTCGCGGTAAACAATCTTTCATTCGAAATAGAACAGGGTGAATTCTTTTCTATGCTCGGCCCGTCCGGTTCGGGCAAGACTTCCTGCCTGCGTTTAATAGCCGGGTTCGAGCGCCCGGATAGCGGAGAGGTCTTCCTTGATGGACAGTCCGCTGCATCTTTACCGCCGTTCCTGCGCAATGTTAATACGGTATTCCAGGACTATGCGCTATTTCCCCATATGACGGTTCGAGAGAACGTCGCCTACAGCCTGATGATAAAGAAAGTACCCATTGCGCAAAGAGTGAAACAGGCCGATGAGATGCTTGAGCTAGTGCAAATGCCCGGCGTGGCTATGCGCAAACCTTCAGAACTGTCCGGTGGTCAGCGACAACGTGTCGCACTGGCAAGAGCATTGATCAACCACCCTAAAGTCCTGTTGCTGGACGAACCTCTCGGTGCGCTGGACCTGAAGTTGCGCGAACAAATGCAGGAAGAGTTAAAAACACTTCAGCGCAGGCTCGGAATCACCTTTATTTACGTCACTCATGATCAGCAGGAAGCGCTCACGATGAGCGATAGAGTGGCTATTTTCAACCACGGAACAATCCAGCAAATCGGCTCGCCCAAAGAAATCTACGAGCATCCACAAAACCGTTTTGTGGCCGGTTTCGTCGGCTCATCCAACCTGTTAGAGGCGAGCCAGGCAAATACTTTATTTCAGATTGATCATAGCGTCGCTATAAGGCCGGAATGTCTGAAACTATGTGCACCTGCTGACCCGCTCCAGGGCTTCGACTATTCTCTACAGGCAACCGTAAAGAACATTATCTACCGCGGTAGTACGCACAAAATTGTGCTGGATATCGATGGCATTACGCTCATCGCGGTGCTGGATAACAGCAGCCTGGCGAATATTTCGGTGGCCGAACCCGGTGCCCGTATCTGCGCTCAATTAAAGCGCGACGATATCAATTCAATCGATTCTTAACGATGCCAGCATCAACCTGTCCTAAATCTCACGGATTTGCTCAATGGCTTTACCGACGGCCTCGAATGCTGCTCGCCGCCCTGCTCTCTTTACCCCTGCTCTGGCTCGGAGTAGTTTATCTGGGGTCGCTGCTGGCGTTATTACTACAGAGTTTTTATTCTATCGATGAGTTTTCCGGGCTCATTATTTATGAGCTAACCCTCGATAGCTACCGCCAGTTACTCACAGCCGCCAATGGCGATGTAATTTTACGCACCGTATTGATGGCTGTATGCGTTACCATCGCCTCGTCTATAATCGCCTTTCCAATTGCTTACACTGCAGCACGCTACGCCAAAGGTGCGTGGCGAGCGGTATTTTATATCGGCATCATGCTGCCACTGTGGTCGAGTTTCATGGTCAAGGTTTACGCCTGGAAACTGATCCTCGCCAAAGTAGGCATCTTCAACTGGGTGATGGTAAAGCTGCATCTGACCGGTGCGTTAGACGCTTTGCTTTCCCTGCCAGTGATCGGTGGCAATTCTTTGTCGGTCAGTTACATTGGCACCTTCCTGGTATTCGTTTATATCTGGCTACCGTTCATGATCCTGCCGATACAGTCTGCGCTGGAACGCGTACCTGAATCGTTACTGGAAGCCTCTTCGGACCTAGGTGGTTCACCTTTCACCACATTGCGACATGTGATTTTACCTCTGGCTATGCCCGGTATTATCGCTGGCTCGATTTTTACCTTTTCGCTCACCCTGGGTGACTATATTATTCCTGGCATAATCGGCTCGTCGCGACCCTTTATCGGCCAGGTGGTATTCATGCATCAAGGCACGGCTGGCAACATGCCGATGGCGGCGGTTTTCTCGGTAATTCCCATTGCAGTGATGATTGTCTACCTGCAACTGGCCCGACGCACGGGGGCCTTTAATGCGCTCTAGTCGTCACAT
>JADFJT010000045.1 GCA_022566015.1 Pseudomonadota bacterium
CCCCGAGAACCTGTGCATGGTCGAGGAAGGCTTTAAACTTAATTTCCTTGTTACACATGATGTCCGGATTTGGAGTACGACCCGAGCGATATTCCTGAAGAAAGTGCTCGAATACTCGATCCCAGTATTCGCTGGAAAAATTAACGGTATGGAGGGGAATATCCAGCTTGTCACATACTTGTTGGGCATCGGCAAGATCGACTGTTGCGGAACAATACTCTTCGGTATCGTCTTCTTCCCAATTCTTCATGAACAGACCCTCGACTTCGTAGCCCTGTTGCTTGAGCAGTAGGGCAGATACCGATGAGTCCACCCCGCCGGACATGCCAACAATAATTTTTTCGCCTTGTGATTCAGTCATTCATGCAACCCGACGGGTTAATTATTTTTCGGCCTGGCCTGGGTTATATAGATCAGGGAAATTATTATTTTCAGTCCAGTTTTCAACCGGCTGCATAGAGGGTGGCTCGCCCATGCCTCGGTACCAGGAATCTACTGCAATTGACCGGATGTTAATGTCTGGAACGACCGCCGTCGAATGAGAAATAAACCAGATAATTCTTCGTTGCCTGGGCGCCACGCGACATAAACGGGCCGGTTGAAAAATAATAACAGTAACAGGTTTATAAAATTCATAAATCAGGAAAAAATTTCACTAATGACACCCAACGGATAGGATGGCTTGTTGAGATAATCATCGATGCTCTGGAGAACCAGCGGGCTTCGATGCTGCTCACGGCAGGATTTAATTTCAGCGTAATTCATCCATTCGACGGAAATAATACCCTGATCCAGGGCGCCATTTAACCGAGCACCTACCTCGCCACAAAAAAGGAATCGAATATAGGTCGTCTCTGGCGCTCCATCCGGAACAAAACGATATATGCCCTGTAATCCGCCTGGTTTAAATTCGTATTGCGTCTCTTCAAGTGTCTCGCGTATTACCGCATCACGCAAGCTCTCACCAGGATTAAGATGCCCCGCAGGTTGATTAAATACCACCTTGCCGTTTACTTTCTCCTTGACCAACAGAAAATATCCTTCGCGTTCACAGATGGCGGCTACTGTCGTGTGTGGTTTCCAAATCGTTTCACCCACTGTGACTGCTCCTCCACCAACAGGCAATACTTATTGCATTGAGTCTGATATCGTTTTCCAACATAGGCCTTAGCCCCGCCACACTAAATTTCTGGCCAGCTAAGGTCGATAGAATTCCTTTCCATAAGTCCGATTTTAATCTTTGCGTAGCTGCGTTATCAAAGGATTCAAATAGAGTCGATGGTGTCGATGGAATCAATCCGTAACGATGATGCTTTAGGTCGTCATGCCACACCGAATGTATCTCCACTGAATATTCCGTGGCAATTCTCGCCGTATAGACAAAATTAGAGGGGTGCGTAACCGGGTATAGATACAGTACATATCATCAGGTAACAGGTAGAACACCACTATTAATCGGTAGTCTTCTGATCCGCCATGAATAACCAGGTTTCGACGACACTATCGGGATTCAACGAAATGCTGTCGATACCCTGTTCTAGCAGCCATTTAGCCAAATCAGGGTGGTCAGATGGGCCCTGGCCGCATATACCGACATACTTGCCGGCAGACTTACAGGCATCTATAGCCTGTTTAAAAAGTTTCATGACTGCAGGATTACGTTCGTCAAATGCTGAAGCGACAAGTCCAGAATCTCGATCCAGGCCTAATGTCAATTGCGTCAAATCGTTCGATCCAATCGAAAATCCATCAAAATACTCAAGAAACTCCTCGGCCAGGATTACGTTCGATGGTATTTCACACATCATGATTACTCGGAAGCCGTCAACACCGCGTTCCAGTCCGTTTTCTTTCAATATTTCAAGCACAGCTCGAGCTTCGTCCAGAGTACGCACGAATGGAATCATGATTTCCAGATTTCTTAAACCCATCGCTCCACGTACCCGTTTAATCGCCTCGCACTCCAGTTGGAAGCAGGGTTTAAAATCGTCGCTGATGTAACGCGATGCACCCCGAAATCCCAGCATAGGATTTTCTTCGTGCGGTTCAAATAATTCACCACCAAGCAGGTGCGCATATTCGTTGGATTTAAAATCCGAGGTTCGCACGATTACGGTTTCCGGTGCGAAAGCGGCTACGAGCATGGATATTCCTTCAGTGAGTCGATCAATAAAATAATCGACAGGGCTTGCGTAACCTGCAATGCGTTGGTTGATTTCCTGTTGTAAAACACTATCCATCTGCTCAAATTCGAGAAGAGCCTTTGGATGGATACCGATCATTTTATTAATAATAAATTCAAGCCGGGCCAACCCTATGCCGGAATGGGGGAGCCTCGAAAAACTAAACGCGCGTTCCGGATTACCTACATTCATCATTACCTTAAGTGGTATTTCAGGCATATTGGTTAATTCGTGTCGATGATGAACAATCTCGAGTAAACCGGGATAAACGTAACCGGTATCACCTTCAGCGCAGGAAACAGTGACCTGCTCTCCATGAGTCAATTCTTCGGTACAGCTGCCTGTTCCTACCAGGGCTGGAATACCAAGCTCTCTTGCAATAATCGCCGCATGGCAAGTTCGCCCACCACGGTTGGTCACGATGGCAGACGCTATTTTCATGATAGGTTCCCAGTCAGGGTCGGTCATATCGGTCACCAGTACATCTCCCTTCTTTATTTGATCCATCTGCGACAGGCTATTAATAATCTTGACTGTCCCCTGACCAATTCGATTTCCCACCGCTCGACCTTCGATAACCGGCTCAACTTTTTGCCGCAAAATATAACGGTCCACTACCTGGGTGGTTCTGGATTGCACCGTTTCTGGGCGTGCCTGGACGATATACAACTGACCATTCTCTCCATCTTTGGCCCATTCTATATCCATCGGCCGATTGTAATGTTGCTCAATCGTGACTGCCATTTTGGCCAGGCTCGAGATTTCTTCGTCGGTGATAGAAAACTGAATTTGCTCTGACGGATCAACTGGCACAGTTTTGATCGCCCGATCTGGTTCTTTGCCATCGGCGTAGATCATCTTGATCAGTTTGCTACCCCGGGTTTTTTGCAAAATACTGCGTGATACCTGGCCCAGCCCTTTTTTATACACGTAGAATTCATCGGGGTTTACCGCGCCCTGCACCACAGTTTCGCCCAGACCATAACTACTGGTAATAAATACCACGTCTTCGAAACCCGATTCGGTATCGATGCTGAACATCACGCCGCTTGAGGCCAGGTCACTGCGTACCATTCGTTGTATCCCTGCTGATAAAGACACCTCGGCATGATCGAACCCCTGATGGACTCGATATGAAATCGCCCGATCATTGAACAACGAAGCGAATACCAGTTTAACCGAGTGCAACACTTGCTCGATACCGGTGATATTTAAATAAGTTTCCTGCTGGCCCGCGAACGATGCGTCGGGTAGGTCTTCGGCAGTCGCAGAGGATCGAACCGCTACCGTGGCGGGATGACCCTCGACTTCCATTTTTTCGTAGGCTGAGGCAATTTCACGTTCAAACTGTGTGGGGAGAGGAGACGTGACTATCCAGTCTCGAATCTCCCCACCCACACGCGCCAGTTGCTTGACGTCACTGGTGTCGAGCTTGTCGAGAGCCTGTTGAATTTTAACGCTTAAATCGGCCTCTTTGAGAAAATTGTCGTACGCCGAAGCAGTCGTCGCGAACCCACCAGGCACTGAAATACCCAGATTCCCCAGCTTGCTTATCATTTCACCCAGCGAGGCATTCTTGCCGCCAACTATCGGCACATCGTCCATTCCAAGCTGATCCAGGGGTATTATATAGGTCGGCATTCGAAGCTATTCTTCCAGTAGGATAAGGATCGGGACTTTATCATATTAGACCCTACAGGCATCACGGAATTATCGATAATTAGAGCCGTACAGGATATAGTTAAAGCAGATCGTAAAAGGAAAGCAATTTCGATATTATTCGATACCCTATGCAAGCAGAAATTAGACGAGTTTATTTTTTATCCAACGGCACTGCGATAACGGCGGAGACGCTCGGCCATAGCTTACTCGCGCAATTTCCCAAACTTCACTTTAAGACCAAGACCATCCCGTTTATCGATACCCTGGAAAAAGCCAATGCCGTCAGCGCGGAAATCAACCAGGGCGTCGATGAGGCGGGCGAATTACCGATCGTAATCTCTACGATGGCGGATCCAGAATTAAAAAAGGTAATCAACCGAAGTAAGGCATTAATCCTCGATCCTTTTGGTGATTTTTTGCCCCGCCTGGAAAAAATACTCAATACCGTATCGTCAAACCTGGGAGGGCAGTCCCATCGAATAGCCAGTCCATCCCTTTATGAGTCCAGGATAGACGCTATTGATTTTTCACTGATTCACGATGACGGTTGTAAAACTCGTAATTACAACGAGACGGATATTATATTGATCGGAGTCTCCAGGACGGGGAAAACGCCTAGTTGCCTGTTCCTGGCATTGCAGTTTGGCTTGAAAGCGGCGAACTATCCGATTACCGAGGAAGATATGGAGTCAGAACAGCTACCTGTACCCATCCGTTCATTCACAAACCGCTTATATGGATTAACTACAGATCCCAATCGCCTCGTGCATATTCGACAGGAGAGGCGACCCAATAGCCCTTATGCTTCACTCGATCAGTGTCGCTATGAGCTACGAGTCGCTGAAGAAATGTATTACCGGCATAAGATACCCTTTCTCAATACGACGACTATGTCGGTCGAAGAAATCGCTGCACGCATCGTCGAGGACACGGGCTTGCACCGGGTGGAGACAGCCAGTTTAAGTCAAACCGATCAAGCCATATAATTGATAACGGCTTCCCCGAATGCTGACGTGCTTAATTCGGTGGCCTTGGGTTCGTTACGAGCCAGATCATAAGTGACCAGTTTGGCACCTATAGCACCTTCCATTCCTTTTATCACCAGATCGGCGGCTGCGATCCAGCCCATGTAGCGCAGCATCATTTCCGCGGAAAGTATGATCGACCCTGGATTAACCTTATTCTGACCCGTGTACTTCGGAGCGGTACCATGCGTTGCCTCGAATACACCGATCGAATCGGCAATATTTGCCCCGGGGGCAATGCCGATCCCACCCACCTGGGCAGCCAGGGCATCGGATATGTAGTCTCCATTCAGATTCAAGGTCGCTATAACATCGTATTCGGTAGGTCGTGACACAATTTGCTGAAGAAAATTATCCGCGATGACATCCTTTACGGTAATCGTATTGCCCGTTTTAGGATTTTTAAATTCACACCAGGGGCCGTCACCGATTTCGACCGCATCGTAGATTTCTTTGGCTAGCTCATACCCCCAATTTCTAAATCCACCCTCGGTGTACTTCATGATGTTACCTTTGTGCACCAGGGTCACCGATTGACGGTCATTATCAACTGCGTACTGAAACGCCTTACGTACTAGTCTTTTAGTACCCTGGGACGATACAGGCTTAACGCCTATGCTAGAGGTTTCAGGAAAACGGATACTGGTTACGCCCATTTCTTCGGTCAAGAATTTGATAACTTTCCTGACTTCGTCAGTACCAGACTCCCACTCGATACCCGCATAGATGTCTTCTGTATTTTCTCGGTAAATGATCATATTAGTGTCTTGGGGTCGCTTCAAAGGCGTCTGTATGCCTGTGAAATAACGCACCGGTCTTACACAGGCATAAAGGTCGAGTTTTTGCCTGATCGATACATTCAGCGATCGGATGCCGCCCCCAATGGGTGTAGTTAAGGGGCCCTTGATAGATACCACATAATCTTTCATCGTAGATAAAGATTCGTCAGGAAGCCATTCGTCTTCCCCGTAAATTCTAGTGGCTTTTTCACCGGCGTATATTTCCATCCAGGATATAATTTTATCCCCCGAGTAGGCACGCTCGACTGCCGCATTTACGACATCGATCATAACAGGAGTGATATCGGCGCCAATACCGTCACCCTCGATGAAGGGAATCACAGGGTTGTCTGGAACATTGAGGCTTAGGTCCTCGTTCACGGTAATTTTCTCGCCCTGGTCGGGTACTTTAATGTGCTGATAGCTCATAAATGCCTCAATTTTGGAATCGAATACTAAATATCAATTATGGAAGAATTATATAGTAGAAATATCAAAATCTGAGGGAATTCCCCAGACATAATCGGGCTTTCTTAAATTAATTACTGATAGAGCGGATATTCCGCGCCTGTAGTCCCTTCGGACTTTCGTTTATATCGAACTCTATTTTTTGGCCCGATGTCAGTTTTTTATAGCCATCCATTTCGATGACTGAAAAATGTGCGAAAATATCTACTTCTGTATCTTCGTCTGTATTGACAAAACCATATCCTTTTATGTTGCTAAACCATTTAACTGTCCCAGTAGGCATGACTTATTACTCTTATAACGTTGGAAATAGAGGTGATCATCGATATGAAATTATTTGCTATCCAAGCGCATAATCGAGGTATTTATAAATTTTTACCTGGGTATCGATAATTTAATGATAACCAAGCCTTGAAATTTATCAAGCGTCGTCTTATTTTATAACCATTGGTAACTGGCAGGTATACCTCATGTCCCAACAGCATTTTGACAGCGACGAAGATGACACGCTATTACTTGAGAGTACCAAATCTAAGCTCGATGAACCACCGATGTTTAAGGTCATCATCCTCAACGATGACTATACGCCGATGGAATTCGTGGTACACGTTCTCGAAGCGATCTTCGGCCACAACCGAGAGAATGCGACGCGAATTATGTTAAGTGTGCACAAGTCGGGAAAAGGGGTGTGTGGGACATTTACGCGCGATATTGCAGAAACCCGGGTTACCCAGGTGAACAGCTATTCTCGCGAAAATAAACACCCACTATTATGTGACCTGGAGGAAAACTAGGCTGGTATGATTAATAGTTATTCACGATTATTTGACAAATTAATTGAATAATCCAAATAATTTCGGGTCAAATAAGCTATATTTAATCTGTATTAAAGATTGTCATGGTTAGATGAGATGTTAAACAAAGAACTTGAGCATTCCCTCAACAGGGCTTTTCATGAAGCCAATGAAAAGCGACATGAATTTATTACTGTTGAGCACCTATTATTAATGCTAACCAGCAATGATGCGGCGTCGGCAGTACTGGAAGCCTGTGGTGGCGATGTACAGCTATTAAAAAACGAACTAGAAGTTTTCGTTAATCAGAACACGCCGTTATTAATGGACGACGAAGACCGGGATACTCAACCCACGCTGGGATTTCAACGCGTATTGCAACGTGCTCTATTCCACGTACAGTCCTCGGGCAAAGGAGAGGTATCTGGCGCTAATGTTCTAGTCGCGATATTTTCAGAACAGGATTCCCACGCCGTCTATTTGTTAAACAAATATAATATCGAACGCCTCGATATTACTAATTACCTATCCCATGGTATTACCCGCATAAGTGACGATAGCGCAGAAGAATCATTCACCCCCGAAACTCAGACAACGCCAGCCGATGCCGATAAAGCGAGTCCACTGGAGCAATTTACGACCAATCTGAACCAGATGGCTGTAGATGGGAAAATCGATCCACTCATCGGTCGAGATAACGAAATAAATCGAATCGTCCAGACCCTTTGTCGACGTCGTAAAAACAACCCTTTGCTGGTTGGCGAGGCGGGTGTTGGCAAGACCGCTATAGCCGAGGGCCTGGCAAGAAAAATTGTCGAAGAAGAGGTGCCGGATTTATTGCTCGGGAGTACCATCTATTCGCTTGACCTTGGTGCGCTGGTAGCAGGTACCAAATATCGGGGGGACTTCGAAAAAAGATTAAAATCTGTCATTAACCAGCTTACTAACGAGCCGGGATCGATACTGTTTATCGATGAAATTCACACCATCATTGGTGCGGGATCGGCGTCTGGCGGTGTGATGGACGCCTCGAATTTGATCAAACCCGCTCTCGCGAGCGGTGATATAAAGTGCATCGGATCAACGACCTATACCGAATTTCGCGGTGTATTTGAAAAAGATCGTGCGCTGGCTAGACGATTTCAAAAAATCGATGTTCCAGAGCCGAGCGTAGAAGAATCATACCTGATTCTAAAAGGCTTGAAGTCTCGCTTTGAGGAACATCATAACGTCAAATATACTCTGCAAGCATTACGCAAAGCGACTGAGTTGTCGTTTCGATACATCAATGATCGACACCTGCCCGACAAAGCCATCGACGTAATTGACGAAGCGGGTGCGAAACGACGGTTAATGCCGGTGAAGCAAAGAAAGAAAACGATCGGTATTCACGACATCGAAAATATAGTGGCTAATATCGCCCGGATTCCAGCGAATACGGTTAATACCAATGACCTCGAAATGCTGAAAAATTTAGGTAAAAATCTGTCGCGCGTAGTATTTGGCCAGGATGAGGCAATTAGCGCACTGGATGCAGCGATTAAAATGTCGCGTTCTGGATTAGGTCGCGAGATGAAACCAATTGGTTCGTTTCTGTTTGCCGGCCCCACCGGGGTTGGAAAAACCGAGGTTTGTCGCCAAATTGCGAAAATTATGGGTATAGAATTAATTCGATTTGACATGTCCGAATATATGGAAAGGCACACAGTGTCAAGACTGATCGGCGCACCACCTGGTTATGTCGGTTATGACCAGGGTGGCCTGCTCACCGAAGAACTGAATAAACATCCCTACTCGGTGGTGCTGATGGACGAAATCGAAAAAGCCCATCCAGACGTATTTAATTTGCTGCTACAGGTCATGGACAATGGAACATTGACTGACAGCAATGGCAGAAAGGCCGACTTCCGTAACGTTATACTGATCATGACTACCAATGCGGGTGGAGAATTAATCAGCCGATCTTCGATGGGTTTTACCGTACAGGACAATAGCAAGGATGCTGGCGAGGCAATCAAGAAAATTTTTACCCCCGAATTTAGAAATCGGCTGGACGCAGTCATTCACTTCAAGGCGCTGGATGCCAAGGTGATATTGAATGTGGTAGACAAATTCCTGATCGAGCTCGAATCGCAGCTGGAAGAGAAAAAGGTCAGTTTGGCGATCACGGATGCGGCCAGGCAATGGCTCGCTGATAAAGGTTACGATCCTATAATGGGTGCCCGACAAATGGCGCGGGTTATTCAGGATGAAATCAAACAGGTACTTGCAAACGAATTGTTATTTGGTGAGTTAACCAACGGCGGTCATGTGAAAATTGACGTCGATGATGGTAAGCTGGTGTGTCGGGCCAAATCTACCAACGAAGAGCCGGTAGACGCTTAAACTCCAGGTACCAGGGCTTATCTGTCGCGGAAAGTTATTCTTCCCTTGCTGAGATCGTAGGGCGTTAATTCTACGGTTACGGTATCCCCAGTTAAAATTCGAATATAGTGTTTACGCATCTTGCCCGAAATGTGGGCAGTGATGACGTGACCGTTTTCTAATTCGACCCGAAACATGGTATTAGGCAAGGTGTCTTTTACCGTGCCCCGCATCTCAATATGGTCGCCTTTTGGCATTTTATAACCCTTTGTTTAAAGACGCGTCATTATCCATTTTTTTGCTTCGAAGGCAACTAGTGTGCCTTCAATGTAGTACGTCAAGTTAATAGGGTGTCAGGAATGGCTGTGATATTATCCATCTATTCTTTATACAAATCACTTTAATGACCAAAATAGCATTTGTCTTCCCCGGGCAGGGGGCGCAGTCGGTCGGTATGATGACCGCATGGGGCGACCACCAGGGCATAGTAAAAGATATCTACGCTCAGGCTTCTGACGCGCTCGGATACGACTTGTGGCAACTGGTGTCTGAAGGACCAGAAGCACGTCTGAATCAAACCGAAATTACTCAGCCTGCTATGCTTTGTGCCGGTGTGGCAAGCTGGAAAATTGCGACACAACACAGTGAAATACCAGACGCCAGTCTAATGGCGGGACATAGTTTCGGCGAATACAGCGCACTGGTTTGTGCACAAAGCCTCGATCTAGAAAGCGCCGTTCAACTGGTAGCCAAACGAGGTCGACTAATGCAATCTGCAGTGCCACCGGGAGCAGGATCTATGGCGGTCATACTTGGGCTGGACGACGAGGCCGTGGTCGAAGCCTGTGATCAGGTCCAGGACGGCATCGTAACCGCCGCCAATTTCAATGCACCGGGTCAGGTCGCAATAGCTGGGCATAAAGCATCTGTTGATCAGGCACTCGAAAACGCCAAAGCAATGGGGGCAAAGCGAACCTTGCCCCTGGCCGTCAGCGTGCCATCGCATAGTTCTCTGATGCAAGAGGCCGCAGATGAACTATTTGAAGCACTCAATTCGACTCATTTTTCCATGCCCAAAATTTCCATTATTCATAATCAAAATGCTGATATAGCGCACTCTGTGGACCAAATAAAACAATTGTTGAGGAAACAGTTATACCAGCCTGTACTGTGGGCTGACGGGGTTCGCTTAATGTATGCGCAGGGAATCAGGTGCCTGATCGAGTGCGGCCCAGGCAGGGTATTAAGCGGATTGACCAGAAGAATTGAGAAGTCGATGCAGGCGCAAGCGGTATTCGATGCGGCCTCACTGGAAAAAACCGTACAGTTTTTTTCGGAGTACTAACATGCTAGCAGATCAAATTGCATTGGTAACCGGCGCCAGTCGGGGAATAGGAAAGGCCATAGCATTGGCCCTGGGAGAACAGCATGCAACCGTGATCGGTACTGCAACCAGTGTACCTGGAGCACAAAAAATTTCGGACATGCTCGAAAAAAATAACATCCAAGGAACGGGCATGGTTTTAAACGTATCGGATACAGAATCGGTAGCCCAATGTTTAAAGCAGCTAAGCGATGAATTTGGGATGCCTGATATCCTTATCAACAACGCTGGGATAACGCGTGATAGTCTGCTGATGAAGATGAAAGATGATCAGTGGGATGACATCATCAATACCAACTTGACTTCTATTTTCCGCATGTCAAAAGCCATAATAAGGCCAATGATGAAAAAGAGAAGTGGGCGAATCATTAATATCTCGTCGGTTGTAGGCTCTACTGGCAATTCGGGCCAAACTAATTATGCGGCGGCGAAAGCAGGGCTGGTTGGATTCAGTAAATCGCTGGCGCGCGAAATCGGATCCAGGAATATTACGGTTAATACAGTGGCACCGGGTTTTATCGATACCGATATGACGCGCGAGCTCGGGGAAGAACAGCGTGATAATCTTGTCAGACAAATCCCGCTGGGCAGACTCGGTAGTGCTCAGGAAGTAGCGGCTGCGGTGGTTTTTCTGGCGTCACCTGCTGCGGCTTACATTACAGGAGAAACTATTCACGTGAATGGTGGGATGTATATGCCGTAAATATATAGCAGAATTGTGATTATCAGTTTAATCATGTCTTTATTCGGCCCACCGATTGCTTTACATAAGGCATGAAATGTGCTTGGGCTTATGGTTATTAATGGGGGAAAAAAATAGAGACAATTCTGGCAACTCGCCGTAGTTTTCAATACAATGTCGCCACTTAGCAAGCTATTGATTTAACAACCAGGAGAAACTCTGAAATGAGCTCTGTTGAAGAACGTGTAAAAAAGATTGTGGCAGAACAATTAGGTGCTAAAGAGGAAGATGTGACTAACGAAGCATCTTTCGTAGATGACCTTGGAGCCGACTCGCTCGACACCGTAGAATTGGTCATGGCGTTGGAAGAGGAATTCGAAACAGAAATTCCCGATGAAGAGGCCGAAAAAATCACCAGTGTTCAACTAGCGATAGACTACGTCAACGCTAACGTATAACAATACTCGGTTGCGAAAATGCCGCTTACCATCTCAGAATGATAGGCGGCATTTTCATTTATCGCCGAAATTTGAATAATAAGAGGTTCAACAGTGTCAAAACGTCGAGTCGTAGTAACTGGCCTGGGCTTACTGACCCCCGTTGGTAATACCGTCGAGGAATCCTGGAAGAACATTGTTGAAGGAAAAAGTGGTATTCGCCTGATTACATCATTTGATGCCAGTGGTTTCTCCGCCAGGATTTCGGGATCGGTCAAGGATTTCGATGTATCCCAGTACATTTCTCACAAAGATCAGAAAAAAATGGATCTCTTTATCCATTACGGTCTGGCTGCAGGTATTCAGGCACTGGACGATTCTGGCATAGAGGTAACCGACGAGAACGCCGAAAGGATAGGTGTCGCAATTGGCTCGGGGATAGGTGGATTACCAACTATTGAAAGAAACAGGGATGCTTTTATCGCTGGCGGCGCAAGAAAAATCTCACCGTTTTTTGTTCCCAGCTCAATTATTAATATGGTGTCCGGGAATCTGTCGATTATGCGTGGACTCAAAGGGCCTAACATTTCTATCGTCAGCGCCTGCACTACCGGGGCTCATAATATTGGCGACGCCGCCCGCATGATTTCCTATGGTGACGCAGACGTAATGGTTGCCGGTGGTGCTGAAATGGCAACCTGTGCGCTAGGCGTTGGAGGATTTGCCGCAGCCAGAGCATTATCGACCCGAAACGATGACCCGGAAGCCGCTAGTCGGCCCTGGGACAAAGATCGAGACGGGTTTGTACTCGGTGACGGTGCCGGTGTGATCGTACTCGAAGAGTACGAGTTAGCAAAAAAGCGCGATGCAAAAATATATTGTGAGCTGGTTGGATACGGCATGAGCGGGGACGCCTATCATATGACTTCTCCACCGGCTAGTGGAGAAGGTGCAGCCCGCTGTATGCGAAATGCTTTAAATGATGCCCATTTAAATGCCGAAGACGTTGGCTACATAAACGCTCACGGTACCTCCACGCCAGCCGGCGATGTCGCAGAAACGAGAGGGGTAAAGTTGGCAATGGGCGACCACGCTAAAAAACTGGTCATCAGTTCTACTAAATCCATGACCGGGCACTTATTGGGCGCGGCGGGTGGTATCGAGGCAATATTTTCTATTCTGGCACTTCGCGATCAGGTAGTCCCTCCGACGATCAATCTCGATAATCCGGATCCCGAATGTGATCTGGACTATGTTGCACATACAGCCCGAGACTTAAAACTGAATGTTTCCATGTCGAACTCATTTGGTTTCGGCGGTACTAATGGCACCTGTATATTTAAGACAATATGATTACTCGTGACAGTCAGCCAGAAACTCGATGGAATACCTGATCTATTAGCCATCCATGCGCTAAAACCTGACACCTATCCATATTTACTGGCGTCAAATACTCGTGGTGGGTCAAATTCACGTTACTCCCTACTGCTATCCTATCCACAGCAAATAGATGTACAGTTTGTCGGAGATAAAGATTGCCTCGAGTCAATTTCGGTCGATATGGCCAATTCTCGTCGTCAGTCAGATCTACCGTTTTGTGGCGGCTGGTTTGTATTTCTCAGCTACGAGTACTCTCAGGTCATCGAGCCACAGGTCGACTATTTCCCTAACGAGACCTCACTACCAATCGCATTCAAAGCCAGAATTCCCGCTGCAATAGTGATTGATCACGACCAGGGATGTGCCTATGTAATTGTAGAACAGGAATACAGCGATTTAAAGACGCGTATTCTTGAGGATATTTATACCCCCCCCCAATATGGACTGGATAAGCTGGCAATTGGAGAAATATCCGAGGACGCGGCAGATACGTATATCGAAAGTATTCAAAGGGCCAAGCAATACATACGAGACGGTGATATATTTCAGGCAAATTTGTCACGTAACTGGACTGTCAAATTTAAACAACATTGTGATCCGATCGACCTCTACTACAGCCTGAGTCAAAGCAATCCGGCGCAGTTTGCGGCTCTGGTTAAGTTTCAGGATCAGTACATTATCAGTTCCTCGCCCGAAAGACTGATTTCAGTCAATAACGGTATCGCCCAGTCCAGACCGATAGCGGGCACACATCCGCGCGGTAATACACCGTCTGAGGATGCCGAACTATCCCGATTGCTGTTAGCACACCCCAAGGAACAGGCAGAACATGTGATGCTGATCGATTTGGTGCGAAACGATTTAGGTCGATTCTGTCAGGCAGGCAGTATAAAGGTAACAGAGAAAATGGTTCTCGAATCTTATGAACACGTTCATCACATTGTATCTAATATAGAGGGGCGGGTTCGAACGGGAATGAGTGTTAGAGATATCGTGCATGCGGTATTTCCTGGAGGAACAATTACAGGCTGCCCCAAGGTCAGGTGCATGGAGATTATCAGCGAGCTGGAGCAGGCGCCCAGGGGACCTTACACCGGCTCACTGGGCTACATTGGTCTGGATGGTAGAATGGATTTGAACATATTAATCCGAACTTTGTTATATGATCGTAATACTGTTAGCTTTCGTGCTGGGGCTGGTATCGTTCACGACTCGGTACCCGAAAAAGAATTGATGGAAACACGTCACAAGGCGAAAGGCTTGCTGAATGCGATCAAAGTCCATGACTGAAACACCTGTTAATGATGCGATCGACTGGCAGGAAAGAGGGCTGCACTATGGTGATGGGCTGTTCGAAACCTTGTTAAAACTTGGTGGCAGAATACCTTTTTGGAAAGACCATTATCAACGATTGAGCGAGGGTTGCCACCGGCTTCATATCACTGTGCCTACAGCAGAGTGGTTAAATGACAAGATTATCCAGCAAACACAGGGAGTAGATACTGCGGTAGTTAAACTCATAGTCACGCGCGGAAAAGGCGGGAGAGGGTTAAAAATGCCGGAACGGAATCGCCCTTCAATATTTGTGTTTAAATATCCCTATACTGCTTTAAAGGACCAACAAAGGGCAATCGACGTTGCTATTTGTGAGACCCGACTGGCTATCAACCCTAACCTGGCCGGTATCAAGCATTTAAACCGACTCGACTATGTGCTGGCTGCACTTGAACTGGAAGCGAAAGGGCAAAAAGATGAAGGTATATTATGTGACACGGATGGGTTTCTGGTCGAAGGAATTATCAGTAACCTGTTTTTTTGCTTGCAGGGCCAGGTTTACACGCCATCACTTGATTTAGTGGGTGTAAATGGAATTATGCGCAAGCATGTGCTTCAGTATTTCGAATCCGAGGGAATAAAGGTAAAAATAGGGCGATTTCCTGCCCAATTGCTGATGCAGGCGAGTGAGATATTCATGTGTAATAGTGTGCAGGGGGTTCGACCGATTAAATCGCTAGATCAATTACCGCTGAGCGTCGGGCCGATCACTCGAAGCCTGATGAAAATAGCAAATAACAGGTTCGAATCGAGTGCTAATGTATAAGATCACTAAGAAAATATTTGTTTTATTGGTGCTGATTTTGGGCATCGGAATATCGGTTGTCGTGATTCAATTGTTACGATTTCAATCTGAAGCCATTTCCTTATCCAGTGCTGACCGAATCTTTGTTATAAATCCTGGTAGTAATATCAAAATGATTGCGCAACAGCTAAGCCTGGATAAAATAATTGACGACCCCTGGCTTTTTATTTTGTTGGCCAAGCTTAAAGGTGTGGAGGCCAGAGTTCGTGCAGGTGAATATCGTTTACAACCGAACCAGTCAGCTTCGGACTTACTCGATGTTTTTACCAAAGGCAGCTCAATTCAATACAGCCTTTCTATTATAGAAGGCTGGACATTCAGACAAATGATCCATGCCTTACAGGAAAATCCGGTTATTACGAGCCTGTTAAAAGGTAAATCTGATGCAGAAATTATGACAGCGCTCGGCTATCAGGAGCAGCATCCTGAAGGGTTGTTTTTTCCCGACACCTATAGATTTCCGAAGGGAACTACCGACATCCAGTTTTTACAGCGCGCTTATCAGTTAATGCAGAGTCACTTGCAGCGCGAATGGGGAGGTCGAGCGCCAGGCCTTCCTATTTCGACCAGCTATGAAGCGCTGATACTGGCGTCTATCATCGAAAAAGAAACCGGCGTAGCGCACGAACGCCCTTTGATCGCTGCTGTGTTTATTCAGCGTTTAAAAAGGGGAATGCGTTTGCAGACGGATCCAACCATCATATATGGGTTGGGTGAAAACTTTGACGGCAATATCCGGTCTCGGGATTTAAAAAAAAATACCCCCTATAATACATATCTTCATAAAGGTTTGACCCCGACTCCTATCGCATTACCGGGGCTTGAGGCTATCAAAGCTGCCTTGCATCCAGCCGACAGTGGAGCGCTCTATTTCGTCGCTAAGGGTGATGGCACGCATTATTTTTCCAAAACGCTCGAACAACATAATAAGGCCGTTGTTAAGTATCAACTCAAAGGCAGGAAAAATAGGAGGAAGATTTCTTCAGAGTCTTAATCGATGGATGTACGTTATAGAGCGATTCGGAATATGAACAATAAAATGATAGTAATCGACGGAATCGATGGTTCCGGCAAAGGCGTACAAACTCGTCGATTACATCGAGCTCTGGTTCAGGCTGGCTACTCGGCGTTATTAACACGCGAGCCCGGAGGCTCGCCTGCGGCCGAAGAAATAAGAAAACTACTGGTAGAAGGGGCGCCAGAAAAATGGGATAGTACGGCCGAGTTATTGCTCATGTACGCGGCTCGAAGATCGCACTTAACCGATACGATCTGGCCAGCCCTTAAACGTGGTGACTGGATTGTGAGTGACCGTTTCGCTGACTCTAGCCGCGCATTTCAGGGCATTGCCGGAGATCTCGGACTCGATCTGGTTGAAAAAATTCATCAGATCGCAGTTGGGGAATTTCAACCAGACCTGGTTTTGATTCTGGATATTCCCGAAACCATTGCACTGGAGCGAGCAAATTTGAGGGGAGGGCGCGAAAACCGGTTTGAGAAGAAGGGTGAACAGTATCACCAAAAAGTCCGGCACGCATTTCTGCAGATCGCAAAGTCTAATCAGATTCTTTATCAATTAGTGAGTGCAGACCACTCGATTGATGAGGTCACTGGCAATATTTTTTCTATCTTAAATCAGCGCTTTAAATTATCGCTTGAGCTGGATCCGGAAGTTGAGTAATGGGTGATCCGGTCGTCCCGATCTATGCGTCAGTTTGTTTACCCTGGCACCGACCTGTCGTTGAAAATATTCTTTCGTTAAAGCAACAGCGGCGTCTCCCGCATGCGATTTTGATCGATACTAAAAGTGATCAGGATGGCATCGGGTTCCTGTGGCACCTGATGACGTTATTGCTTTGTGAAGCGTCCACCGATATAAGCGCCTGCGGGCATTGCCAGTCTTGCCGATTGATGTTGTCGAATACCTATCCAGATATTTTGTATGTCACATTACTTTACGATATAAAAAATAAAAAAATCAATAAAAACATAAAGATAGAGCAGATACGTGAACTAATACATGAACTACAGTTAACGCGGCGATTTGACAACTTAAAGATCGCTGCGATTTATCCTGCCGACAAAATGAGTATCCAGGGTGCAAATAGCCTTTTAAAAACGCTCGAGGAACCCACTTCGCACACCTTGATATTGTTGATGACACATAATACGGGGAAATTACCCGTTACCATTCGAAGCCGATGCCAGGCATGGTCGCTCGACCATCCTGCACTCGCGACTTCCCTGGAATGGTTACAGCAACGAGATATGAACCAGGCTGAGGCTGAGCTATATATTAATTATTCTGGTGGTGACCCGCAATTGGCTCTCAGGCTACGGGATGCCGAATATGCCACGCTGGTAGATCAGTTCAAACAGCAGTTTGCACTATATCTGAAGAATGAAATGGATGTCTGCAAACTTTGTTCGGGCCTGGTGTCGATCGAATTATGGCTGGTACGCCGCCTGATAAGAATGGTAGTCGTCGCCTATTGTTATCAATTGACTGGTTTAAATACCAAAGGCGAAAAATCGGGTACTGTGCGAAAATCCGCAGCGCAAAAAATACTCGTGCTGGCGTCCCATTTAGACCATCAACTCCAGGTTGAAGATAATAACCTAAATCTTCAAATTCAGCTGGAAGACGTGCTAATATCATTGAGACAAATCATTATTTTCGAGTAAAAACTGATGGCAGCACCCAGCCAGGGCATATTATCGCTTAACATTAAGGATAAAAGCGCGCTGTATGCAGCCTATATGCCGTACGTCGTAAATGGTGGCTTGTTTATTCCAACCAACAAGCAGTATTCCCTGGGTGACGAGGTGTTCATGCTGCTCAGTTTGATGGACGATAAAGAACGCCTACCCGTGGCCGGTAAAATAATTTGGGTGACACCACAGGGCGCACAAAGTAACAAGGCCGCCGGAATCGGCGTTCAATTTAGCGCTCAGGACAATGGTACAACGCGTAATAAAATAGAAGATTTTCTGGCGGGCGCGCTGCAGGCGGACCGACCAACGCATACGATGTAGGCTGTTTTTTTAGGCCCGTGTATTTCGACTCGCACTGCCATCTGGATCGTATCGATCTGGATCAATTCGATCATAGTTTCCCCAAGCTGCTAAAGCAAATTCAATCCGAACAGGTGACCCGAATGATATGCATCGGGGTTAATCTGGAATCATTTAACGATATGTATGCGCAAATTGCACCCTACGACTCTATTTATTGCTCCGCCGGGGTGCATCCGGATTATCATCTGGTACTGGAGCCGACAGTCGAGTCTTTATGCCAGTTGGCGCGCAGGAGGAAGGTCGTTGCCATTGGCGAAAGTGGCCTCGATTACACCGACCCGAGCGACAATTTTGACTGGCAGCGCAAGCGCTTTGAGGTCCATATCGAAGCCGCAATTGCCTGTGATCTACCGCTGATTATTCATACCCGCAATGCCAAAAAAGATACGCTGGAGATATTAAGTAAAAATAACGCCGATAAAGTAGGCGGCGTTATGCATTGTTTTACCGAGGACTGGGACACCGCCAGTCAAGCTATCGACCTGGGTTTTTATATTTCCATTTCGGGGATTGTCACATTTCATCAAGCTGAGAATGTTCGTGAAATGGCGAAGAAGATTCCGTCCGATCGATTATTGATTGAAACCGATTCGCCCTGGTTATCACCAGTACCCTACCGAGGAAAAACCAATCACCCCGGGCGTGTACGTATCGTAGCCGAAAAACTGGCTGAAATCCGTGGTGAGAACTTGTCGGACCTGGCCCGAACGACTTTTGAAAATGCCAATCGCTTATTTAAATTGCAACCTGGGTCAAAGATTACTAATTAGTCGACCCTGAAATACAGATAAAGCATTGATTATAAAGAAGTATGTGGTCATATATGGTAGAATAAACGTCCAGAAAAGCAGTAAAAACCAGAAAAAACTGGACGAATGAGAGGTGGACCCGTGAGTACTCCGAAAACGCCGAATGCCGATCAAAGCAGTTTCTTATACCCTGATTTACTCAATCAACTCAATCCAAAACATCCTCTTTTAAAGCTGGCAAGGGCGATCGACTGGTCGATATTTGAGGCTGAGTTTTCATCCCTTTACTCGCACCGGGGCAAACCCTCTAAGCGGATTCGTTTAATGGTTGGGTTATCGATTCTCAAGCACATGGAAAATCTCAGTGATGAAGTTTTGATTCAGCGCTGGGTACAAAACCCGTATTACCAGGTATTCACGGGTGAAGTAGAATTTCAATGGCAGCTTCCCTGCGATCCTTCTGATATGACTTACTTCAGAAAACGCATTGGCGGTGCAGGTTTTGAAAAGATCCTGGCTGTTTCAATCAGCCTACACCAGGAAAAGATCCGCGAAGATGAAATGTGTATCGATACCACGGTACAGGAGAAAAACATTACTTTTCCATCGGATGCCAGGCAGTACCGAAAAATACACGGGCACTTGCTCAAAATAGCGCGCAAAGAAAAGTTAGGGCTTACCCGGACTTATGAAAAAGAAGTCAACAAACTCAAGCTGCAGACTCGATTTGCGAACCATCCGAAGAACAGAAAGAAGGCCCGTCACGCGGTGAGGCGTTTAAAGACCATCAGTGGCCGGTTACAAAGAGAAATACTGCGCCGGATGAGTGCACAACAGGGTCAACAATACGCTGAGAAAATGACCTTGTACCATCGCATGTTGAAACAAAAGCGAGGGGATAAAAACAAGCTGTACAGCTTGCACGAATCACATGTTTACTGCATGAGCAAAGGCAAGGCCCATCAACGTTACGAATTTGGTACCAAAGCGTCGATCACCACCACGAGAGATTCAGGTATTGTGATCGGTGCGCTTGCTTTTGAGAAGAATATGTTTGATGGGCATACTGTGCCATCGGTATTGGCACAGATAAAGAGGTTGTTAGGGCGAGTGCCTGCTACGGGCATAGCCGATCGAGGTTATCGGGGAAAATCGAAGGTCAACGATACCCAGATAGTGACACCCAAACCGGCGCGCAAGAATGCAACTAAAGAAGCGATGGAGCTGGCTAGAAAGCGATTCAGAAGGCGTGCGGGTATTGAACCGATTATTGGCCACTTGAAAAGCGATCACCGACTTAAGCGAAACTTCCTGAAGGGCTTTGATGGTGACCAGATTAACCTATTGATGGCTGCGGCCGCCTTTAACTTTAAGAAGTGGATGAGGGAGGCCATTTTTTGGTCACATTATTTAAAAGTCATATGGCAAGCTCTGGTTCGAGAAAAGAACCTACGTTACGCTTAGATGTTTGAAATGAATAATTCAGGTTCGACTAAATAGCGATGGATTTGCTCTATTGTCAGCAAATCAAACATGGGTAGATCAAGTTATTATTATTAATAATTCAGCCCAATACGACATTGGTCACGTATTTAGTACCGGTGGCGGGGGTGTCGCGAAACTGGCATCGACCTGCGATTCTACATACAAAGCGTACGGAGTGACAGGGCTAACCAATCCTACGGGCGATATGTTCTATATAGATTTCGTTGCGCATGAGATCGGACATC
>JADFJT010000046.1 GCA_022566015.1 Pseudomonadota bacterium
CAAAAGCGCAATATTGGGTTTTTAATCTATTAAGTTGATTTTGTTCATAATGTTCACGGCCTTTGTTTCCTCTTATTGCGCGACGGGTCGCAGGACAGTAATGACGCCTTGATTCCAGTCATTATTGGCCGAATTAATTCGGGCCTCAAGACTTATTTTTAAATGGCTCTGCATGAAATTACTGTGATTAAAAATAATTCGAAATTTCGCTATAAAACCATCCTGTCATTCCGGCCCACGAGCCGATACGTCGGACCGCGGAATCTATCGAAAACGGAGCCACAATTAGTAATAATGCGTCCATTTACCTTAGATTCCGGCTAAAAACATGCCGGAATGACGATGGAGTGATAAGCATTCAGAGCAACAGTATTTTTGTGCAGAACCATTATATTTTATGATAAAACATTTAGTTCAAGTCCGGGCGATCCTCTATACTACGCGTTTTCTCATAACCTACGTAATTGACCCAGACCCAGATAAATATGGATGCTTACGATCACAGTTTTAACCTCGATCAATACGGAATTTTCGACTCACTCGAAGTAGTGCGTAACCCGTCGTTTGAGCTACTGTTTACCGAGGCTACCGCGGGACATTTGAAGGGCTATGAAAAGGGTCAGTTAACCGAATCGGGCGCTGTTTCGGTCGATACCGGCATATTTACCGGGCGTTCACCCAAGGATAAATACCTGGTGCGTGACGACACCACGCGTGACACGGTGTGGTGGGCCGATCAGGGTGACAACGACAATAAACCAATCACGCCAGAAGTCTGGCAATCGCTCAAACAACTAGTGACAAAACAGCTGTCCGGCAAGCGCCTGTTTGTAGTCGATACCTATTGCGGAGCCAATCCCGATTCTCGTCTCAAGGTTCGCTTCGTTACCGAGGTTGCCTGGCAGGCACATTTCGTGACCAATATGTTCATCCGACCGAGCGCCGACGAACTTGACCACTACGAACCCGATTTCGTGGTATTAAACGGTTCCAAGACCCGCAACCCGGACTGGCAGGCGCAGGGGTTAAATTCGGAAAATTTCGTTGCCTTTAACCTGACCGAACGTATGCAACTCATCGCGGGCACCTGGTATGGCGGTGAGATGAAAAAAGGCATGTTTTCGATCATGAATTATCTGCTGCCGCTCAAGGGCATACCGTCGATGCACTGTTCGGCCAATGTTGGCGATGACGGCGATGTGGCCATCTTCTTTGGACTATCGGGCACCGGAAAAACAACCCTCTCGACCGACCCCAAACGCCAGCTAATCGGCGACGACGAACACGGCTGGGATGACAGCGGGATCTTCAATTTTGAAGGCGGCTGTTACGCCAAGGTTATCCACTTGAGCAGCGAAGACGAACCGGACATCTACCGCGCTATCAGGCGCGATGCGCTGCTGGAAAACGTCTGTGTCGATGACAAGGGAGTAATAGACTACGCCGATTCATCGAAAACCGAAAACACCCGCGTTTCCTACCCGATATATCACATCGACAATATCGTCAAGCCGGTTTCACGCGCTGGACACGCTTCCAGGGTAATTTTTCTGACCGCCGATGCATTTGGTGTTTTGCCGCCGGTTTCACGCCTGAGTCCTGAGCAGGCCCAGTATTACTTTCTTTCCGGTTTCACCGCCAAACTGGCTGGAACCGAACGTGGTATTACCGAGCCAACCCCAACTTTTTCGGCCTGTTTCGGCAAGGCATTTTTAAGCCTGCACCCGACCCGCTACGCCGAGGTTCTCAACCAGAAAATGGAGCAGTTTAAATGCAGTGCCTACCTGGTAAATACGGGCTGGGATGGTAGCGGTAATCGAATTTCGATCAAGGCAACTCGCGCCATCATCGACGCGATCCTGGACGGCTCAATCGACCAGGCCGAGAGCCACGCGCTGCCCCTGTTCCAGCTGAGCATGCCGCTCACTCTACCCGGTGTCGATAAACAGATACTCGACCCCCGAAACAGTTACCCGCAAAGCGATGAATGGCTATCCAGAGCACAGAACCTGGCCGGTCTGTTCATCGATAATTTTGTGCAGTACACCGACACCGAACGCGGTCGGAACCTGGTCGAAGCCGGACCGGTACTCAATTAGCCACTACACCATGGCCCGTCTTCCCCGATACACGATTAAAAATTATCCGCAGCTGATCATGCAGCGCGGCATAGACCAACAGGACGTTTTTTTTCACGACGATGACTATCAGTGCTACCTGGAATGCCTTGAGACCGCTGCAAGGGTAAATCGACTCAAAATCCATGCCTATGTATTGATGCCCGATCATGTCCAGTTGCTCGCGAGTCCTGGCACTGACCAGGGTATATCCAAAACTCTACAGTCGCTCGGGCGAAATTATTCCCAGTACCTCAATAACAATTACTGGCGTGGTGGAGCTCTGTGGGAGGGTCGTTACCGCGCTACCATTCTGGACGCCAAGGACTATCTACTCAAATGTAGCCGCTACATCGAGCAAAATCCGGTACGTATGGGCCTGGTAAATCATCCGAAGGATTATTCCTACAGCAGCTATGCTTACAATGCACTGGGTTCAGAAGACTCTCTCATTAGCGAGCATAAAATATACAGGCTACTGGGGGCGACGAAACGCGAATGCAATAAAGCTTATCGAGCGTTATTCAGGAAAAAAACAGGCCTGGAAGAAGAGTCCCTGATTTACCAATCGACCCTTAAGGGCTGGGCGCTCGGCGATAGCCGCTTTATCGCAAAAATTGAAAAAATCGGTGGCCGACGCGCTACTCTATTGCCCCGCGGTCGCCCACGGCTGTCGTAAGATACCTGATTGCACCCTGTATTAAACCCCCGCCACTGCTACGTAGGTAGCCCGTAGTACCGCATTCCCCGATGCGCCGATTTCGACTTTTAACGCCAGTTTAGCTGTCCCTTTCGATTCAAATCTCAATTGAAAGGCCGCACAATCCTCTTCGCTCACTTGTGTACGGCACTGGATGCTATCGGTAAGCGGTGCGCGATAACTAATTTCAGCTTTGGCGACCACCAGATCGCCCTGCATTTGTTTCAACGCCATGATATGAGTCGACAAAGCCCAGCCAGTTAATACCGCGAGCGAATAAATACTGCCCGCAAAACCAGTACCATGAATATTTACGTTTGGCTCTAGCGGTGCCTGCACCAGAATATTACGAGGGTTCAATTCGATGATCGAAAACTGCATCGCTTCGCTGAGTGGAATCGATGCACGAATCGTTTGCTGCAACTGTCCAGCTTCTCCTGTCATCGATTAATATCCTATCTCACGATCGACCAGGTTTATTATTGGTTTGCCTGTTTCTAGTCGGCTTAAGTTTTCGGCAATATCTTCAATCGAGTCACCCAGGTGCCAGCCGGAAACATGTGGGGTTAACACTACGCCTGGATGTTGCCAAAGCGGGCTTTCCGGAGGCAGAGGTTCGATCTGCATCACATCAAGAATAGCAGTGGCGAGTAGCCCATTGTCGAGCGCCTGAATCAGATCTTCTTCGTTGATCAAAGTACCGCGACCTACGTTAATAATTACAGATCCGGGCTTCATCCATTGAAAACTATCCCGATTAAACAGCCTGGTGGTATCGGGCGTCGAAGGCAGCACACAAACCACGTAGTCGGCCTCGCCTAGTACCGTTGGCAATTGATCGTCCCCAAAATAGCATTCAATACCGGGTAAACTTTTTTTACTTCGACTCCAGCCAAGCACATGAAAATCACTATCGACAAATTTTCTTGCGCAAAGGGCTCCAATTCGGCCCAGCCCTAGTACCGCCACCGATGTTTTACTCGCTCGTCTGGGTACTTGAGCCTGCCACAATGAGCGCGACTGATACTCACGATACAGGCGCAAATGGCGCTGTTCCTGCAGTACACAGGCGAGACTGTATTCGGCTATCTCCTGCCCCGGAGTCGCGGACGACAAACGCGCTACCTGTATCGAATCGGGCAATAAATCGTCGGCCATCACCGATTCCACCCCTGCCCCGGTTTTCTGGATTAGCTTTAAATTTGGATAGCGTAAGGCTTCACCCCTGTAATAGTTGCTAACAGCCAGCATTTCAATTTCATCCAGGTTGCCTGGGTCGTCACCGCAGCGGATATCGGCCTGTGGAATAATTCGCAACAATTCGTCGCGCAAATCTCCATCCTTCATCCACACCGGTTGTTTAATATCTATTAATAAGGCCAAGGTTCAAAGTACTCACAATAGGGTCGATGTTTTGAGTTAAATCACCATCACGCCACAGAGTTAGCGCGATCATGGACTCGCCGAGAGACTGCGTGCTCCGCCGGATGTCGCTGCTAGCCCGGCCTCTCCTGGAACCGTTAGCATTATCAAATAATCGCCAAAAACCACTGCTAACGTCGCATTGAAGCACGAGTCTAATTTATCAGCCTGTTTCAGGCCAAACTACTGTTTATCCTGTACAACCTACTATAATTCGACCTGGACACATAGATATTGTATATAAATAAGGCGGTCAATTGCCTTGCTTCGAATTAAGGCCGTAAGCCAAACAAGCGAAACCTATTTCGCAGGAAGTCAGACTCTATTTAATATTTAGGGTGGCCTACAAATTAGCAGAGCCAATCTTGATCAGAAATTCGATCAATCAGAAGTGGTACAATTCACCACTGAATATCTAAACACGGCCTAATTGTACAGGACACACCTCGATTCGCTAAACGTCTTACCGGCCGATGAATCTTTACCGCTCGAAGCCAACGAGACCGATCCAGTTTGACGAATTACTGAGGACCATCAAACGACTGATATGATTACTATCCACAAATGAATAGATTCAGCCTTGTTAATCCCAACCATTGGGGATATTGAATCAAAATGGCACTCTGTGCGCTTATGCATTATCTATCCAGACCCCAGCCATGGGATTTTTAACCTTATTAGCCAATGATAAACGCGATGAATAGCCACCAACTTTTAAAAACGATACAGGACAGCTTTATAGGAAGAGATACCATCTATCCGCTAGTTGACGGCAGTAGTGGGCCTCGTCGTTATCTGGACTCGGCCGCTTCCACTTTGATGATGCAACCAGCCTTCGAGGTGGCTAAAGAATTTCTGACCCATTACGCGAGCACTCACAGCGAGTTGCACTACGCCGCAAAAGGTGCATCGCAAGCCTACCAATGGGCACACCAACGCGTTTTGGCCTTTGTCGGTGCCGATACAAATATTTACAGCGCTTATTTCACAGGTAGCGGCGCTACTGCAGGATTTAACCGCATTGCAGCCGAGCTCTCGGAAAAACGTCCGGAGCGCGACGTAGTACTGGTTTCCGAGATGGAGCATCATTCTAACGATTTGCCACATCGCAAACATAGCGGCGAAACCGTGCATCTGCCACTGATGGGCGAAGGCCCCAGCTATGGGGGGCTGGATCTTGAAGTCGTCACCGAATTTGTCAGGAAGTATGGCGAACGCATCAATTACCTCGCCATCACAGGAGCCAGCAATGTCACGGGCGCGATTACCCCCATTCACGAACTGGCCCAGCTTGCCCACTCGGTGGGCGCCTATCTGGTGATCGATGCCTCGCAAATGATCGCGCACGCACCGATCTCGATGCAGGATAAAAGCCTGGACGATGCCGATATCGATATTCTGGTGTTTTCAGGCCATAAGATTTATGCACCCGGATCACCCGGTGTCGTTATCGCAAAAAGCAGTCTGTTGGCAGACATGCCACCTGCCGAACTAGGTGGCGGCATGGTGGACGATGTTTACCTGGATAAATTTATTCCTTCATCGGTGCTACCCGACCGGGAAGAAGCGGGTACACCCAATATTGTCGGCGCCATCACGCTGGGTGCAGTACTGGATATATTGCTCAGGATTGGCATGGATAAAATCCGTGAGAAGGAAATTCGCCTGATCGATCTGGCCTGGGAAAAGCTTTCGGCGATCGATGAAGTAAATTTATACGGTCCAGCCCCCGATGTATTGCCACGCACCGGTACCATATCATTTAATATCCAGGGTTTCGATCATGGGCTGACAGCGGCCACGTTGAACGATTACCACAATATTCAGGTGCGTAATGGCTGTTTCTGCGCACACCCTTACGTTCGCGAAATGTTAAAGCCAGAGCTCTGGGCGCTGGATATCGACCCCGATGCCCCCAATTCAGAAGCCGATGTCGAGCGAAAGCGCGGCATGGTGAGAGCGAGTCTCGGCATTTATACCACCGAAGCCGATATTCTGGCTTTGGTGGATGCGATTAAGGATCTGGTTGCGCGTAAGGAGGAAATCCTGTCCTTGTATGTTCCGGAAGGATCCAACGGTTATCGCCATCGAGAGTTTACCCCTGCAGCTTCCGCGATATTCAACCCGCAGAGGGCACTGGAACATGCACTCAATCCACCGATAAAGTGCGTCGCCTAAAAACCTGATGCCTCACCACAGTGTCTTGCTGGCTCGTTCCGGCCATTCGAGGTCGTAACGCTCCCCACCGTATTTATTATTACTCAGGGCTGCCAAAATCTCCCCGGCGGAAGGAAGGCTTTGAGCGCTTATATGCCGTTTTGGATCCCATAGATTGGAACGAACGATAGCGCGTGCGCACTGAAAATAAACCGATTCGACTCTGATCACGATAGCGCTTCGTGGGAGTTTGTCGCCCACTGCGAATGATTGTAATAGTTCACTATCGATCGATATATGTGCTTTACCAATGACCCGCAAGGTTACGCCTACACCCGGAATCAGGAACAATACCGCAACGCGATTATCGCGAATAATATTTTTTAGTGAATCCTTGCGTTTATTCCCCCGCCTATCGGGAAAAATCAGGGTTTGGTCATCGACAACACGAACAAATCCTGGTTCGTCACCACGAGGCGAGCAGTCTAGTCCCTCCGGACCACTGGTTGCTAATATCATAAAAGGCGAAACTTCGATGAGCTTTCGATAATGCTCGGTGATATGCCCAACTTCTTTGATTAACTCACCCTCCCCGGGTTTTCCATATAGTTCTTCTAGCTCTTCGATGGTGCTAATAATCGACATATAAATTATCTCTGCTGGGAATGGTATACAGTTAATCCCGTTATTCCCGTGAAAACAGGATCTATTAACGCTAAAAATTATCGCTCAATTTTTCTACGATGCGCGATACAGGCCTTTTCCCGACCTCTATTTGCTCTTTACAGATCGCCATTATAGGCACTACGCACTATTCCTGTGTAAGTTAACGCGTCGTGTAAAATGGGATTAGTAGCCGCCGAAGGATCGTCCACAGCCATTTCACCAATTTCGGACAGGCGATTATCCTCTGGAATGATCGCGGATAGCTGATGGTGAATACCGATTAGATCCCGCATTGACAATACCCAGTTTAAAAAGGCGTCGAAGTCCGGCTCGAGATCGAGATAGCGTGCCAGTCTTGCTATCGGTGATTTGATTTCGATGTAATTGGCTTTCAGCACATAAGGCATTAAGATTGCGTTGAGCATACCGTGGTGCGCATCGTAAATGGCGCCCAGTGGATGCGCAAGCGCATGCATTCCGCCGAGACCTTTCTGGAATGCGGTAGCACCCATTGATGAAGCGACGATCATTTGCGTGCGCGCCTCAATATTGGAACCATCGGTCACTGCCGTAGGTAGAAATTCTTTAATCAGGCGCATGCCTTCGATGGCAATCCCTTCAGCCATCGGGTGATAGACTGGCGAGCAAAAAGCTTCGAGGTTGTGCGAAAAAGCATCCATCCCGGTTGCGGCAGTTAATCCGGCTGGCAACCCGACAGTGAGTTCTGGGTCGAGAATCACACTGCTGGGTAACATCTTTGGGTGGAAGATAATCGTCTTCTTATGCTCCGCCTCATTGACAATAACCGACGCGCGCCCGACTTCGGAGCCGGTTCCGGCAGTCGTTGGCACACCGATAATCGGTGGAATTTTATCTGCATCGGCATTGAGCCAGTTGTCGCCAATATCTTCCAGATCCCACAAACTACAGGTTTGATTGGCTATAACTGCGATAGCCTTGCCCGCATCGAGGCCACTGCCACCGCCAACAGCAATCACTCCGTCGTGACTGCCACCACGATAAACTTCGACTCCATCATTTACATTGGTTTCAGTTGGGTTGGACTTTATATCACTAAATATTCCAATCCGTAGGCCCGCCTGCTCGCAATTAGCAACTATATCGACCAGCATCGGTAGCCCAGCCAGACCCGGATCGGTTACCAATAGTGGGGCCTCGATGTATAAGTCTCGGCACAGCTCAGGTAATTCGCTCACGCGCCCTGCTCCGACTCTTACATTAGTAGGGTAATTCCAGTTTGCTTTCATACCGACTAAACTCGCTTTAAATGATAAGATTTGGGTCGCGTCATGTGCTCGAAACCTACCGATGAGAGCGTACAGCCTCGGCCAGAATTTTTCACTCCTGTCCACGCCAGTGCCGGGTCGAGATAATCGCAGCGATTCATAAACCAGGTACCGGTCTCGATTTGATTACCGATTTCAATCGCGGCACTTTCATCCTGAGTAAACACTGCTGCAGTAAGACCGAATTCGCTGTCGTTCATCAGTTTTATCGCTTCTTCATCGCCACTTACCGACATGATGCCAATGACCGGACCAAAGGTTTCTTCGTTCATCACACGCATCGAGTGATCGACATCGATCAAAACTTGCGGCGCAAGGTAGGGTGTTCCCCGCTTATTGGCGGCAAATTTTTCCGTATCGACCAATGCTTTAGCCCCTGCCGCAACAGCCTCGTCTATTTGACCGCGCACGAATTCTGCGGCGCTGGATTTAACCAGCGGGCCTAAATTGGTATTGGCATCGTCGGGTCGGCCGAGTTTGTAGCTATTGGCCAGCGCAACTACACCATCGACAAATTCCTGGTAGACCGCTTCATCGACATATACGCGTTCGATACCGCAACAGGACTGGCCCGAATTAAAAATCGCACCGTCGGTAACCGTTTCAATCGCGTGTTGCAAATTGGCATCCTTGCGTACGTAGGCCGGGTCTTTGCCGCCCAGTTCGAGTCCGACTCCGATAAATCGGCCAACCGCAGCGCGTTCGACCATTTCACCACCCGGTACCGAACCAGTAAATGCGACAAAATTAATTTGCGGGGACTGGATCACGACTTCGGTATCCGCGTGGGTTAAATGCAAATACTGGAATACACCGTCGGGAAATCCTGCCTCGGTAAATGCCTGATGCAATCTTTCTGCACATAAAGGCGTTTGCGCTGAATGTTTGAGCACGACTGCATTACCGGCCAGTATCGCGGGCATAATCGCATTTACCGAAGTCAGGTACGGGAAATTCCACGGCGCTACCACGAATACGACACCGAGTGGTTCGCGTTTAATGTAACGTGTGAAACCGTCTTTCGCTTCGGGTTTCAAGTCGGCGAGCGCGGTATCGGCGATCTCGATCATGTGGCGCGCACGCTCTTCAAAGCCAGCCACTTCACCCGGTGCCTGTGATATGGGTCGACCCATTTGCCAGGTCAATTCCTCTGCAATTTCGGCTTTGTGCGCAACAAACGCATCGACAGCTTTAGTACACAGTGCCTGGCGTTTCGCGAGAGGGGTATTTTTCCATTTTTTCTGTGCGACAACGGCGGCGTCCAAAACCTGCTGGATTTCTTTGCCACTGGCAGTTTGCCGCTCGACATAAACACTGCCATCGACCGGGGATATACATTGAATTGTGGTCATGTTTGTTACCTTCTAAAATACGAAATCGTCATTCCGGCCACTGAGCCACTACTGACCGGTAATATTTTTTACTTTCAATTATTACATAAAAATAAGAGCCTGAAATAGTGCAGCTATCTCGCGTGAAAGCGCTCAAAACACGCTGTGCCGATGCGTCGGACCGATATGTCCCTATACGCTCTACTCCGGGACGCCGGACCGTCGGTGCGCCGCTTCGATTCATCCCTGAAAAATAAGGTTTTGAGCCCTTCCACCCGAGACTGCCTCACTTTCCAGGCGTAAGCACCGGAAAATAATTACAGGACCTTGCGCGACATGGATGTCGCGTGAGAGCGCCCACGGAGGGCTTGCAGCGATCCTGTAATTATTTACCGGTGATTACGCTACCCAAAGCCCAGTCGTTGACACCGCGACCGCATGAGTCCGCCTAGGTAAATTTCCGAAAAAAACGTGTACGATCAAACATGTCCTCGAGTTCTTCCATACGCGCACGCGTTTCCGGCCAGGTCAGTTCCTGTATCGCAGCAATGAACGTCTCTACCAATAAAAGTAACTCAACAGTAGAATCCCAGGCCGATGGCACTACAATTTTGGCACTGAAACAATACTTCGAAAATTTCTCTACTGGTGAACGCCACTGATCGGTAAACAGAATAATTTGCGCACCCCTTTCATGCCCCATCTCGGCCAGTTTCAGGGTACTGTTTTCATATCGTCGTATGTCGAATATTACCAGTACATCTCCTTTTTTAATATCAAGAAAATAGTGCGGCCAGGAATAGGATAAGGGCTGGATGTGGGTAACATCTTTTCGAATCACCTGCATGTGCAGAAAAAAGTAATCGGCTAATGCCCTTGTTATTCGCCCGCCGATTATGTATAGGGAATGGCGTGTTTCCGACAGCAATTTGCAGCTAGCATCAAAAGTTTCAGTTTCTATTTGACTCAGTGACTGCCGAATATTGTCTATGACCGCCTCGGCAAATCGATTCAGGATATGGCTGTCTGGTGCTTTCTGCGCCCAGTTATCGTGCTTCGCTATCGGCCCTGCGATCTTGGCCTCCAGCTCGCGACGCAACTCAGTCTGAAATTGCGGAAAGCCTTTAAAGCCCAATTTCTTTACCATGCGTACGATCGTAGGCGGTGATACGCCTGATTTTTCGGCAATCTGAGTAATGGTACCGAGTCCGGATACGGGGTGGTTTTCCAAAATTTTATTCGCCAGTTGCCTTTCCGCGCGGGTTAGCGAATGAAATGCCTGGTTGATCGCATCGGCAATGGTATTAGTAGCGGGAGCGGATTTCCCCGCGAGTAATCTAGCCATGATTAAGCTCGCTCAAATCCTCGTTTAACCTCATAGTCGGTGACCACCTGCTCAAAGCTTTCCTGTTCCCAGGCCGCGGCGCGCACATAGTGATCGATGACCTCGGAGCCAAAAGCCTCGCGCAACATAGAGGACGAACTTAATGCTTTGGTGGCAGCTACCAGGTTGATCGGAATACCTCGCACCTGCTCAGCCTGATAGGCGTCGCCGGAATATTCGGGTTCGAGTTCGAGCTTCGCTTCGATTCCCGCGATCCCCGCCGCAATTTGACCGGCTATCGCGAGATAGGGATTGAGGTCGCTGCCGCCAATTCGACATTCCACACGCACATTGCGAGTGTCGGCGCCTACGATTCGAAACCCAGCAGTACGATTATCAAGCGCCCAGATAGCTTTTGTGGGTGCAAAGGTACCCGCCATAAAGCGCTTATAGGAATTGACATAAGGTGCCAGAAAACAGGTATTCTCGTCTGCGTGGTTTAATAATCCTGCCAGGTAATGCTTCATGATATCGGACATGCCATATTTGGCTTTCTTATCCTGAAATACTGGCTCCCCCTTGAGGGAGACGAGTGACTGGTGAATATGGCTCGATGAGCCCGCCGCGTTATGACTCCATTTGCCCAAAAAAGTGACCGATTTATTATTTAAAAATGCTATCTCCTTAATCGCATTTTTCACCAGGCAATGATTGTCGGCCATCTGCAACGCATCGCTGTACTGTACGTTAATCTCAGCCTGTCCCGCATCGGCTTCACCCTTGGTATTTTCAACCCTGATCCCGGCACCCTGTAAACCATTACGTATCTGGCGCATCAAACCTTCTTCTTTAGTGGTCTGAAAAATATGGTAGTCCTCGTTGTAGGGACTGATGGTAGTCATGTTCCGATAATCTTTTTGCCGAAGTTCTTCGTATGTTTCGTGAAATACGAAAAATTCGAGTTCGGTAGCGACCGCCGATCGAAAACCCATCTTTTCGAGGCGCTCGACCTGGTGTTTTAATATCGCTCTCGGAGAATGCGGTACCGGAGTGTGGTCGTGATGATCCAGCAGATCACACAATACCATCGCGGTTCCTTCCAGCCACGGCAACAACCTTAGCGTAGTCATATCCGGAACCATGGCATAGTCCCCGTATCCAGCCGCCCAGCCGGTCGAGGCGTAACCCTCAACGGTATTCATTTCCAGATCGGTTGCGACCAGGTAATTACAACAGTGGGTTTCCTCCCAGGCAGTTTCAACAAAAAACTCCGCCTGCATACGCTTACCCATCAACCGCCCCTGCATATCCGGGAATGCGACCACCACGGTATCTATCGAGCCTAGCTCGACCCGTCGTTTTAAATTTTCAAAAGAAAGTAAACCTGACATCGCTCTGGATCCATAAAAGAATTAAAAAACGAGGCGCTTTTATGCGCCTCGTAAACTCCAGTACAACTCGACTACCCGTAACGATACGGGCGACCGGCCTTTATCATGTCGGCATTGTATTTCTTAAAAATATCGACAACTTTAGCCTTGATAGGAGATTCACTGGCGATTTCATCCCAGAATTTTATCGCCGCTTTTTCTACTATCGCCCATTCATCGTCCGGGATAGTGGTGAGCTTCATTTTCGTGCCATAGACACGTAATGAAGCTTCGCCACCCCAATACCACCACTGACGATAGTAATGCGAGCTGTCCATCGCAAGCGATAGCAATTCCCTGAGATTTTCCGGCAGCTCATTGTATCGGTCCATATTGGCAAAGAATGAACCCGCCCAGGCACCTGAAATGTTATTCGTCAGGAAGTAGTCCGTCACATCGGCCCAGCCCACTGTGTAGTCCTCGGTGATGCCTGACCATGCGATTCCATCGAGCTCACCGGTTTGCACCGCAACTTCGATATCTTCCCATGGCAAAGTGACTGGAATCACACCGAATTGAGTCAGAAATCGTCCCGCGGTTGGGAAGGTGAACACACGCAATCCTTTCAAATCACTGAGACTGTAGATCGGTTTCTTAGTAGCAAAATGACAGGGATCCCAGGCACCCGCAGAAATATGTTTAACCCCTACCTTGGAATACTCGGCATCCCATATTTCATTCAAACCATATTGATTGAACAACACAGGAACGTCTAGCGAGTAGCGACTTGCAAATGGGAAGTACCCGCCGAATACGGTCACTTCTGTCGGAGATGCCATCGAGTCATCGTCCGACTGAACCGCATCGATAGTGCCCTTTTGCATGGCGCGGAAAAGCTCACCCGTGGGCACTAGCTGATCGGCCATAAACAGCTCTATGTGCATATCGCTACCAGCAACCTTGTTAAACGAATCGATCGCAGGCTTGATAACATGCGCCGCCAGGGCCGCACCCGCATAAGTTTGCATACGCCATTTAATCGTTGTTTTGGCTGAGACATGCACGGCTGGAGCACTCAGTACTGCTGCGCCCGCCAGGCCTGCTCCTGCTGTCTTCAGAAATTTTCGTCTTGAGTTTTTTTGTTTGTCAGTCATGGATTCCTCCGGTTGGTTGTTTACTACTAGGTACTAGCACGCTATTTGCCCTTATAAAAATGTATGCTATTAACGGGCATAAATAGTCTCGGGCAGCCATAATGCAATCTGCGGAAACACCATTACCAGTATTAACGCGACGACCATGGCAATTACAAAAGGAAATACGGAGCCATAGATATCCCGTATACTTATCTCGGGGGGTGCCATGGCACGCATAAGAAAGAGGTTGTAGCCAAAAGGTGGCGTCATGTAGGCGATTTGCGTGGTAATCGTGTAGAGCACGCCATACCAGATTAAATTGAATCCCAGTTCGCCCACCAGGGGGATATAAAGCGGCGCGACGATAACCAGCATCGCTGTATCGTCGAGAAAAGTCCCCATTATAATAAACGAGAGCTGCATCAATATCAGAATCGTCCAGGGGCTCAGTCCGAGCTGACCGGTAAATAAACCATCGATAGCTTTCACCGCACCCAGACCATCGAATACAGCGCCAAAACCGAGCGCCGCAAGAATAATCCACATGAACATACAGGAAATCGCCAGGGTTTGGCGCACCGAGTTTTCGAACACTTCTCGATTCATGCGCCCCTTGACCACGGCTACCATAAACGCGGTCATAGCGCCGATGGCCGAACTCTCCACCAGGCTTGTCCAGCCATTCACGAATGGCACCATCATCGCCGCAAAAATCAGGATTGGCAACAGACCCGCCCGCAACAGTCGCAGCTTTTCCGCCATCGGTACATCGCGTTCTTCTTTCGATAACACCGGGCCCAGCTCGGGTTGTATATGGCATCGAATAGCAATATATAAAATGAACAGCCCTGCCATCATCAAGCCGGGAATCGCGCCGGCGAGCCACAGTTGACCCACCGGTTGGCGCGCAATCATCGCATATAGCACCAGTACTACCGAGGGTGGTACCAAAATACCGAGGGACGAGCCCGCCTGTATGACCCCGGTGACCATGCGTTTGTCGTACCCCCTGCGTAGCAACTCGGGTAGCGCTATCGTGGCGCCTATTGCCATACCCGCGACCGATAAACCGTTCATTGCCGACACCAGCACCATTAAGAAAATAGTACCGATCGCCAGCCCACCATGTATCCCCCCCATCCACACATGGAACATTTGATACAGGTCGTCGGCAATCTTGGACTCCGACAGTATGTAGCCCATGAAGATAAACATCGGTAAGGTTAAAAGCGGGTACCATTTCATCAACTTCATCGCTGACGAAAAGGGAATATCCGACCCCCCGGTACCCCATAGCGTTATAGCCGCAATGGCTGCGACCGCTCCGATAGCGCCGAAAACCCGTTGTCCGGTGAATAGCAGCAGCATCATCGAAGAAAACATTAAAAGCGCGATCATTTCGTAGGGCACTAGAGTTTTACCCCGCGGATCTTGGCGATGTCTTTAATCAGTTCGCAGGTCGCCTGAAGCAGCATCAAAAATATTCCAGTACACATGATAACTTTTATCGGCCACATATAGGGCCGCCAGGCGGTAGCACTACGCTCACCGTATTTAAAGGCATACGCTGTACTTTCCCACCCACCCCACAGTAGCGTTCCCAGATAAAAAATCAGGAAAAACACCGTAATAGTATCAACCCAGGCCTTTTTTCGATCCGACCAGGGCGAATAGAACAAATCCATACGAACGTTTGCTCCGAGCTGCATCGAATAAGGGCCGCCTAAAATATAATAAGCCACCATTGCAAACTGGGCGGTTTCCAGGGTCCACAGTGACGGCAAGAAGAAGGTCTTGGATACCGATGACCAAAGCAATACACCCACCATTACAAAAATGCCGTACATGGCGATACGCCCGAGGCGGTAATTCACCGCTTCGACAAATGTGACATATCGACTAAGCACTGTGAACATGGTCGTTCCTCAGTAGCACCGTAATCCCAAAATGCTGAGCTGACTCGGAGATTAGAGTTGCCAGTGTTAAAGCGATTTCGTGGCATTTTTCTACACTGCCAAGCAGGTCGTTTTTGACTTCGATCATCACATTTAAAAGCTTGTTAGCCTCGCCGTGTAAAGCTAAATTATGCGTTACCCCATCCTCGGATCCGTAGGGCTTATTGGCTTCGACGCAAAGTGTTGTCTGATTCTGCGCCAGCCTGACCATTTGCTCCATCAGGCGGGTATCCTGACCACAGATGATGCCAATATCGACGTTTCTTGCCTCTCCGTGATAAACCGGGGTAAAACTATGGATAGTCACAAATAACGGGGAAGTGTTAAATTTAGCAAGGCGATCCGAAACAGCCTTTTCGAACGGCAGGTAATATTTTTCGTATCGATCTCTGGCATCTGCGTCACTCAGGTCCTGGTTACCGGGTATCGAGTATATCTCACTTTTCTCGGGTATCGCGCCCACCGCACCAAAGGGGCGATTGCAATCGTATACCAGGCGCGAGACCGTGGTCGAGACTAATGGTGCGTCCAGTAACCGACTTATTGCCTGCGCCAGATCACTCGCCCCAATATCCAGTGCAGCATGACTGTGCAGGACGTCTTCCGAAAGCTGTAAGTTATCATATTCTGCAGGAATGAAATTGGACGCATGCTCGCAAACTAGAAGCAACTGGGCCTGACCAGAATCGTTGAGAATTGACACCGGGGGAGCGTCAGCCTGTGCGTTCATGGGTCATTCGATTCAAAGGTTATTATTCAGGTATTTTTGTAATTTATTTTTCACTGTTCTCGCTCCTGTCGATATTTTTTCTTATTTTAAAACGCTTGTCAAGCGAGGCAGGCCTACAGGACGGGCCATATTAAAAATCGTGAGACTCTGAAATGGCTACCGGAAAAATTAAGGTGGTCGCGCCTCTGCCAGAATCATTGGTTTTTAGTTAGCGTAAATATCTCCCGAGCCACGCGGTAATACCCCTCACCTTTGGTCTTCACCTGTTGCCCGGTATAGGCGTGCAACGCGGGCAGCGCGTGAAACGGGATCGACGCCAGGTAGTGATGCTCGGCGTGGTAAGGCATATTCCAGCCAAGGAAATTGACCAGGGGCAGCGTGTAAGTGGTGCGCGAATTTTGCAGCATATTATCGCTCAGGTCACAGCCATAGTGCTCGGCCAGCAGAAACAGGCGCAAGAAAGGTTGACCGAGCAAGGTGGGCAACACCCAGTACCACCAAAACCAATCATTACTGTAGGCAAGGCTAAGAATCAATACAGCCAGGTAAGCGCCAACATGCACCCGCGCCTCGGTAATAATTTTGGAATGGTCCCTCTTCTCCAGATAAGCCTCGTCGACAATTCCGATCGCGTGTCGATAAATCGAGCGGATATTCTTCCCCCATAGCGGCAAACCGCTAACATGCAATAGCAGGGATCGCCTCGTGTAGGGCTTCTTATCAATCAGCTCGGGGTCAAGATCCGGATTTTGAGTGTAGCGATGATGGGCGTAATGAAAGCTGCGAAAATATTGATACGGCAACAACTGAATAAATCCGATGGCGGCGGCGACAATGTTATTCAATCGACGCGTCTCGAACGCAGTAAAATGGATTGTTTCGTGCAAGGGCGCAAATAAAAATATCAGCACGATTGCCTGCGCCAATAAAGCTGGCAACAACCATAGGCTACCCTCGGCCTGCGCAAGCGCTAATGTAGTGAAAGCTAATAAAACCAGATGACCCGCCAGTTGGACCAGACCTTTATAATCGGACCGCTGACTCAACCGCTGAACCACTTCCTTATCCAGCATCGGATTAACATCTTTGCTCATACTTTAAATATTATCAGGATATCGGTTAAAATAGTTGCCCTTTGATGACTTTACAGGCAATCATTTAATGGCAAAAGCACTGGCGGAATTCACCACGCTAACCTTCGACTGTTACGGCACCCTGATCGACTGGGAGAGCGGCATCTGGGATGCGCTTCAACCACTCATATGTGCCAATCAACGAGATGACATCGACCGAAATACCGGATTGGTAACTTTTGCCAAAATTGAGAATGCTCAGGAAACCGAAACCCCGGGCATGCTATACCCAGAATTACTAATGCTCGTTCATCAGAAAATTGCCCGGCATCTAGGTCTCAATACATCCGACAACCTCGATCAGGCCTTTGGTAATTCGGTGTCGCACTGGCCTGCTTTTGCCGACAGTGCCGATGCGCTGCGCATTTTGAAGAAGCATTTCAAGCTCGTCATCCTGTCCAACATCAACCGAGAAGGCATCGCGGCATCAGCCAATAAACTGGGAGTAGAATTCGACGCCATTTACACTGCCGAAGACGTGGGTAGCTATAAACCCGATCCGCGCAATTTTGAATACATGCTCGGGCGACTCAATACCGACCACGGCATAGAGCCCGATCAAATCCTGCATACTGCACAAAGCCTGCATCACGACCATGTGCCGGCTACTGCATTTGGTCTGGCGAAAGCCTGGATTGACCGGCAGGGTTTGAAAAACAGTGAGAATTGGGGAGCTACGGCACGAGTCGAACAACGCCCCGAGGTAGATTTTACGTTTGCTACGATGGGGGAGATGGCGAGGCAGGTAGCCTCAGTCGCCCGGTAGCGGAAAACTATTAACAACTTCATACCGCACTCCACCCGAAATAGAAATCGACTCCACCAGGACAAATCGATTCACTGCCCAATGCACCGGATCGAACGGTGTAGATTCAGGTGCCCTGTTGACTTTCCGCGCCACGGTTAAATGGGGCGAATAGGGACGTGATTCGGGCTCGTAAGCACATTGAGCAATGCGTTGGCCAAGGATTTTCTGCAATTCAAAAAGCTGCTGGGGAGCAGACTGGCAGCCAAACCACAGAACTTTTGGTTTTTTAAAATAGCCCGAATAGTCGAGCGTCAATTTGAAGGGGTCGGCGTTTACCAGCCTGGCCTGCACATCCATACACTTCATTTCTGCTATCGACGTATTGCCAACAAAATGCAAAGTCAGGTGAATATTGCTGGCGGCGACGAGCCTGCACTGATCTAAATCTAAGTTAACTCGCTTAAGGTTTTCAGACACCTGATTTCGAACATCTTGATCCGGCCAGAGCGCAAAAAACAGCCTGACCTCTTTAACGGGGCGCATATTGATTATCGGGAGGCCTGGTTGGCGATAGTTTTCTGCTTTTTTTCACTGCGGAGTCAAACTCCCTTAGGGATATTTGAAATAGTAATTGTCTGCCAAGTCATCGATTTCAACTGAATTTTGCAGGTTTAACGAAGCCACCGATATGCCGACCCGACTGCACCTGCGCCTCGTACACTATAACAAATACCCATCAATTCACCTCAACCGGAAAGAAATCGTGGTAACCACAGGGTAATAATGGGAAAGGAAATCAGCAAGGCGACGCGTATCAGTTCGGCACCGAAAAATGGTAATACACCGATAAAGGTCTCCCGCATTGGTACGTCTTTCGCCATTGCGCTGATCACAAACACATTCATCCCCACCGGTGGCGTGATTAAACCCAGTTCGACCACTACGAGCGCTAAGATACCGAACCAGATTTTCATTTCTTCTTCCCCCAGTCCAAAATCCAGTTCCGATACCACGGGCCAGAAGAAGGGAATTACCAGCAGGATCATGGATAACGAATCCATCAGGCAGCCGAGTATTATCAGTGCCACCAGCATTAACACCAGTACCACCATCGGAGACAGGCTGGAGTTTGCGATCATTTCCGCAGCAGCCTGTGGGACACCACCGCGGGACATAAATATTTTCAACATTTCTGCCCCGAGTAGAATCAAATAGATCATGCCGGTAGTTTTGGCCGTGTCATACAATGAGACCTTGAACTCAGGAAGCCGAACCGTGCCCCTGAAAATGCCATAAGCTGTGACCAGAAACACGCCCACAGCCGCCGCCGGGGTGGGATTGTAAAGGCCCAGATAAAGCCCCCCGATCACAGCACCAAAAATGACAATTACCGGCAATACGCCAAAAGTTGCACGCCAGAACTCGTGTCGATCAATCGCTTCCCGAGCTGGCCCGGAATTTGGCTTCAGCCGGACGTAGATAGCGATCGTTATCAGGAAAAAGACAACCGCGATAGCAGCTGGTATTAAAGCCGCCATGAACAGGGTAATTATATTGGCCTCAACCAGAATGGCATAGATGACCAAAACGATAGAGGGTGGAATAAGTATTCCCAACACGCCACCGGCAGCGAGTGTACCGGTGGCCAGAGAACCTTTATAGTGATAACGCCTGAGCTCCGGCAAGGCTACCTTGCCCATGGTAGACGCGGTTGCCAGGGACGATCCACACACGGCACCAAATCCAGCGCAGGCAAGAATCGCCGACATCGCCACGCCACCTCTTGCCCATCCTACCCAGGCATTGGCAGCTCGAAACAAATCCTTCGATAACCCTGCCTGCGAGGCAACATTGCCCATCAGCACAAACATTGGAATAACCGACAGGCTATAAATAGAAAACTGAATATAGGCCAGATCCTTGAGCTGGGACATGAAGATGGCGGAGCCACTGAGTACAGTCACGCCGATTCCACCAACCAGAATCATCGAATAGGCGATGGGTACACGAATGGCAATCAGTGCGATCAGGCAACCTAACCCAGTAAGACCCACGATCATTTCATATTCCATCGACTATGACCCTTAAATTCCTGTCAACGGAGAATTAATACTGCCCTGCGGATAGCGTAGCGTGATCAGTGAGGCGATCAACAATAGCAACAATGAAAACAGTGCCGGAACAAATGCATACCAGAGGGGAATTTGCAAAATGGTAGTGACTTCCCGGTATATCTGGTAATCCAGCATCCCCGCATACATGCGCCAGATTAGAAATGCGCTGAATAACACCGCGATCAGGGACCCCAGTCGATTCAGGTTACGCACCGTAGCCGGGCTGGCTCTGGCTGTGAAAATATCGGCGGAGACATTGGAAAAGGTCAATTGGCAATAAGGCAGAAATGCAAATGCAGCGACAGCGACTCCCATTTGGGTCAATTCAAAATCCCCTGGGAACGGCTTCGAAATCAAAAAGCCAGCCAGAGTACTATAGGTAGTCATCAAAACGACTGCCAACAATAGCAGACCACCTAACAGTGCCCAGGCTTTGATCAGAGCCAGCAGGAGGTCTAGCCCTTTGTTATGAGCAGGCATTTTTATCGGTCGCGATTGATAGTGGACTACTGACTGTACCTGGCGATCAGCCTGCGCGCCTTGGCCACCAGAGCTTTGCCATCTATGCCCAGTTCTGCTACCTCGTTTATCCAGCGATCAACTACAGGC
>JADFJT010000145.1 GCA_022566015.1 Pseudomonadota bacterium
GCTACACCCGGAATTCCACTTGCCTCTACTATACTCTAGCTTGCCAGTATCGAATGCAGTTCCCAGGTTGAGCCCGGGGCTTTCACATCCGACTTAACAAGCCGCCTACGAGCGCTTTACGCCCAGTAATTCCGATTAACGCTTGCACCCTCCGTATTACCGCGGCTGCTGGCACGGAGTTAGCCGGTGCTTCTTCTATAGGTTAAGTCAAGACTCAAGAGTATTAATCTTAAGCTTTTCGTCTCTATTGAAAGTGCTTTACAACCCTCAGGCCTTCTTCACACACGCGGTATTGCTGGATCAGGCTTCCGCCCATTGTCCAATATTCCCCACTGCTGCCTCCCGTAGGAGTCTGGGCCGTGTCTCAGTCCCAGTGTGGCTGATCATCCTCTCAAACCAGCTATGGATCGTCGCCTTGGTAGGCCATTACCCTACCAACAAGCTAATCCAACGCGGGCTCATCTAATAGCAGGAGCTTTCAAGAAGAGGCCCCTTTTCCTCCGTAGAGATTATGCGGTTTTAATCCGGATTTCTCCGGGCTATCCCCCACTACAAGGTAGATTCCCACGCGTTACGCACCCGTCCGCCACTCGTCAGCCAGAGCAAGCTCTGCTGTTACCGTTCGACTTGCATGTGTTAAGCATACCGCCAGCGTTCAATCTGAGCCAGGATCAAACTCTTCAGTTTAATACTATTTACGGATAGCTCCGTGTAACTTTTTTGAAGAGAGTAACCTCGACTTATTTAACGTAAGTTAAAGTTTTCTTGGTCACTCAAATCGTAATGATACGAAATCATCATTGACATGAGTGCCCACACAAATTACCTAATCAATTTTTAAAGATCGTTTCACCGGGGAACACCCGATGCTACAGCCCTCCATGGGCTGCTTCGTTGTAGTTTACAGTCACCCGCAATCGCGGTCGTTTCACCAAACGAGGCGCGCATTATAAGCCCTTTATTGGCCTCGTCAACGCCTAATTAAGCATTTGTTTAATTAATTTCTGCTCTGCCTTTCCAGCACTTACTGAAACCCGTATACCGACTCCAGCAAAGGCCTGTTATGGCACTATTTTTAGCTTTACCGGGGCGACCGTCAATCAGTCATTAGCCATGAAAATAGCCTGCGAACCCACCCGGGTATCGATGTTCGAATCATGGCCGAAAATCCTGTGCCCAAGACGATCATTCTCTACCTAATAAAACCTCGCAATAGCGGTATTATTACCTACATTCCACGCCTTAATTTTGATTATTTCGAAACACTCTCTGATGTGTTCAGGCTTAATCTGAGGCTATCTAATTTAGCTCGATTCGAACAAATTTTCTCTTGCCTACCTGCGCAATCAGTTTTTGCCCCTGTTTAAGTTGCAGGTCCTTGTCTTCTACCTTTCCACCATCGATTTTCACCGCCCCCTGTTTGATCATGCGGAAACTCTCCGAGGTGCTACTGGTAAGGCCGGCCTGTTTGAGCATAGTAGCTACGCCGATATAAGCGTCTTGTAGGTTTAAACTGACTTCTGGCATTTCATCGGGTATTGCCCCTTTTGCGAAGCGATCGATAAAATTCCGTTTGGCAGATTTCGCTGCTTTAGCGCTATGAAACCGAGTGATAATTTCCTCGGCCAGCAGGTATTTTACGTCCCGGGGATTTTTGCCTTCCTGTACTTCGGATTTAAAGGCCTCTATTTCGGTCATGGGACGAAAACTCAGCAATTCAAAATAACGCCACATCAAGTCGTCACTAACAGACATTAACTTACCAAACATGTCGTCGGGAGAATCTTCAATGCCTATATAGTTGTTCAGCGACTTGGACATTTTCTGCACCCCATCCAGGCCCTCCAGGATTGGCATGGTCAAGATAACCTGTGGTTCCATGCCTTCAGATTTCTGAAGCTCCCTGCCTACCAGGAGATTGAACTTCTGGTCAGTGCCGCCCAGTTCGACATCGGCCTTCATTGCCACAGAGTCATATCCCTGAACCAGCGGGTATAGAAACTCATGGATTGAAATCGGCTGATTGCCCTTAAAGCGTTTGGAAAAATCATCACGCTCCAGCATACGCGCGACCGTATATTTTGATGCCAGTTTAATCATGTCCGCCGAGTTCCTCTTTCCGTGCCAGTCAGAGTTGAAACATATTTCGGTTAGATCAGGATCCAGAATTTTAAAAACCTGCTGTTTGTACGACCTGGCATTTACCTGGATCTCTTCGGGCGACAAAGGCGGTCGGGTAACCGATTTACCACTGGGATCACCAATCAAACCGGTGAAGTCACCGATCAGGAACATGATATGGTGACCCAGCTCCTGGAACTGCCGCATTTTGTTAATTAGCACGGTATGGCCAAGATGTAAGTCGGGTGCAGTAGGATCGAATCCTGCCTTGATATTAAGCGGTACATTGCGCTTTAATTTCTCTTGCAATTCCGACTCAAGCAGTATTTCATCTGCACCTCGTTTGATTTGCTGCATTGCATCTTCTACAGCATTCATGTTATACCTCTATAGGGAGTGATAATATTAGTTTAACCAACCACTTACGCCATCTATTTAATGAACTTTCAAGATATTGATTTCAAATCAGATCGCGCCACTTTGCCCCGGCGTCAGGACGCTGTGCCGTCCTCAACAGGATTTCAGATGAAAGTTCCGATCAAACTGCTGCTGGTCTTTAGCGCGATTGTATTGCTGGGCTTCAGCGCCAGCAGTTGGCAACCTGTCGCCAAAGGAGCAGATTCTACCCGCAAGTCATCTCGATTACACTACTCGCTAGAACTCCCGAAAATTATCCAGTCGGTTTTTCCTGCTAGAGATGCTGCCGAAGCGCATCCTGTATCCGAAGATAATGCCTGGAAAATTATTACCATCAAGCCGGGTGACACACTGGCTTCAATATTCGCCTCGGCGGGTATCTCAGCCGCTACTACTCATCAGATCGCAAGGCTGAACGAGCACACGAAAACGCTTCGCACTATTCGACCCGGTCAGAAAATACATTTGCTACTCGACGAAGAAGATCAGCTGCGTCAAATGAAGTATGTCCCCAGCATCACCCAAACGCTGTCGGTCAGGCGTAACGAAGACCAGTCATTCAGCAGCCAGATACTGAATTACCAGCTCGATGCCTATCCCGTATTCAGGGAGGGCGTGATCGAAACTTCACTGTTTGAAGCCGCTGCTGAAAGTAATATTTCTGAAAACGTGGTGATGGAACTGACTAACATCTTCGGCTGGGATATTGATTTCGCGCTCGACATCAGGCGCGGCGATCGATTCGGAGTTGTCTACAATGAACTGTACAAGGATGGCATCAAAATTCGCGATGGGCAAATCCTCGCAGCGGAATTCGTTAACAATGGAAAGCTTTACAAAGCCGTTTATTACATCGATCCAAAGGGTGATGGCGACTATTTCAACGAAGAGGGTAAAAGTATGCGCAAAGCATTTCTGCGCAGCCCGGTAAAGTTCGCGCGTGTCAGTTCACGTTTTAGCAACAAACGCTGGCATCCGGTACTCTCGAAATGGCGATCTCACAAGGGAGTCGACTACGCCGCGGCACGAGGCACACCGGTCAGAGCCTCAGGTGATGGCAAAGTTTCTTTTGTCGGCAACAAGGGCGGCTTCGGGCGTGCCATATTCATTCGGCATGGCGGTCGATATACAACAGTTTATGGGCATTTAAATGGGTTCGCTCGTGGCATTGTAAGGGGTAAGCGGGTAAAGCAGGGACAAATTATCGGCTATGTGGGAAGCTCAGGTCTGGCGACCGGGCCCCACTTGCATTATGAATTTCGTGTCAATGGAGTACATCGTAATCCTCTCACAGTGAGTTTACCTGCAGCCAAACCCGTGCACCCTTCCTATCAGATTCACTTCAGGCAAAATACTCAGGCTTATCTATCCATGCTCAAACTAATGGATACGACGCTGGCCGAAAATACTAGTTAATGCCGCCAAATGTACCCAGTACGATCTATATCGGGCTGATGTCAGGAACCAGCCTCGACGGGGTCGATATCGCCATCGTCGATTTTGCCACCCAAGCTCCGAAAATGATTCACTGCGCCACCTGGCCATTCGAAAAATCGCTTAGAGCGCGAATCCGAATGGTCACTCTGGATAAATCCGCCAGCATCGATGCATTATGCCAACTGGATGTTGAACTGGGCATTACCTATGCGGACGTGGTCAATCGCTCACTTGAAAAAGTCGGCCTGGAGCACTCACGAATCCGTGCTATTGGCAGCCACGGGCAAACTATTCGGCATCGCCCTTCGGATGATTTGCCTTATAGCTTGCAGATTGGAGATCCAAATACCCTGGCCGCAAGAACCGGTATATTAACAATCGGAGATTTCAGGCGCATGGATATCGCGCTCGGGGGGCAGGGAGCACCATTAGCACCCGCTTTTCATAACGTCATATTTAGATCGGATAGCTGGGATCGGGCCATAATCAACATAGGGGGCATCGCTAATATAACCTGCTTACCTGCTAACGCTGAATCAGAAGTGGTCGGATTTGATACTGGCCCAGGTAACACTTTACTCGACTACTGGATAAATAAGCACCAGGGATTGTTACACGATGATCGAGGAAACTGGGCTGCCTCAGGTTCTGTTATCGAAAGTTTATTGAGCGCGATGCTGAGCAATGAACCTTATTTCAATCAATTACCCCCAAAATCGACCGGAACCGACTATTTTAGTCCCGACTGGCTTAGCCAGTATTTAGCGCCGGAATTTTCACCGCAAGACGTACAGGCCACATTACTGGAATTGACGGTAGTCTCTATCGCAAAAGGTCTCGCGAAATTAGCCTCTGTTCCTCAGGAATGCTATATCTGTGGTGGCGGTGTCAACAACCATTTTTTAATCGAGCGTTTGAAACAGCAGATCCCCGACTGCGATGTAGATAGTACCGAAGCCCTGGGAATAGATCCCGACTATGTAGAAGCGCTCGCCTTTGCCTGGCTTGCCCAGCAAAGAATTAACCACCATGCTGGTAATTTGCCCTCGGTCACCCAGGCAAAGGCGAGCGTTGTACTCGGGGGCGCATACTGGGGGCATGATACTGGCCTGGAGTCCAGCTAATGCAGATATTTGCCAAATTTTATGTGACATATTTAACTTTGAGCCGGAACCGAATCCCACTCTTGGTGTCATTAGTCTATACTTGGTCATAGGATTCGATGTCAAACTTTTTCGAGGACTACGTAATGATTTCTACATGGAAGGTTTTAATTTTATCGGTTCTGATAAATACCGTAGCAACTACTGCATCGGCAGATTTTATCGGCCTGAAGCTCGGCGCCACCCATTGGGCTCCCGACTTGACAGGTTCTTTCAGCAGCGGCATTACGACCATCGACCTGGTCGGTGATCTTGGCCTCGACGATCCTTCATCATCGTCGGTGCAGTTAATTCTGGAACATCCAATACCCCTGTTACCCAATATCAAATACCAGCGTTTTAAACTCGAAAGCTCGGGGTCAAATACCCCAGCCCTTGGTATCAATTTTGAAGGGGAATTATTCGATGGTAATGTCACTTCGACGTTCGATCTAACGCATGATGACATCGTGTTGTACTACGAAGTACTGGATAACTGGATCAGCCTGGATTTAGGCGTGGATTTTAAACGTTTTGACGGTGAAGTGGGGCTTATCGATTCTGATAGCAATGAAACAATATT
>JADFJT010000047.1 GCA_022566015.1 Pseudomonadota bacterium
AGTTTCAGTACGGCTTTTGCGTTTTCATAATCGTCCGCTAGTTTGGGCTGGATAGCTTCGGGTATCATTCGATAATAACGCGTGAGTAATACATCAAGATTGACGCTTCCTCGAAATTCACAGTTGCTTCGATGCAGTCTCCTGAGCGTTACTGCCAGCCGGTGTTGCATGGGTTTCTGCTGTAGCTCTTCCCGCGACAACTCGCGCGTGTTTTTGAGTGTCGCCGTCAGGCTCAATCCCGAATCATCGCGCCAGGCGCATTCAGGCGCCAAGCCCAACCTGTGTGCTATCGAAGCATTGGCGGCTTCAGCCTGCCGATCTATATGTCGATTGGTTTGTGGTTTCGGGATGCGTAATATCCAGTCGCCATATTTATTGATAAGTCTAAAATTCTGATTGGTGAAGCCAGAGAGGGGCTTTATTTCAAATTCCACGGCGCGAAATTCCGCCAGTAATGGAATGCGCGCGATAATTTTATCAATATTCTGATTCGAGAATTCATTCACCTGATTATTTCAGGTATTGCAATAGCGGATATCGGGTTTTAATTCTTGGTATAGTTTGTACGCTGTTTCCACCATACCAAGCGAGCGATAAGTAGCCTGTGCAGCACTATTACCCTGTTCGACATATAGCCTGAATCCACAGACATTTGTTTCGCTTTCGGCGAGCGATTTCACCTGTTGGTACAGTTGCCGATACAAACCCCGACGCCGATTCTGAGGCCTTACATAGACGCTTTGTTTCCACCATAGCAGACCATTGCGCCAGTCGCTCCATTCGGTGGTTACCATCAGCGACGCCGCTATTTCACCCTGATCTTCGGCAACCAGGTAAAACTCCATCTGCGGATTCTTTATCACTGTCTCGACACCCGCACGAGTCACTTCAGGGATCAGTTTAATTCTCTCGGTTTGGTACGCCATATTAATATTGAAATCAGCGAGCACTTGCGTGTCTTCGATAACGGCACGGCGTAAATTCATATCCTGGTTCCTTTGCGAAGGGCTATTTTTGCCCGTTTTTCCTGCCTGATCATTTCTACCTGCTTTAATTCCTGAATCATCATTTCCGGTGTTTCGAGGCACAGGGGGCCGAGGTCACCGTTACGTAGCTCCGAAATCAGCAGGCGCGAGACTTTTTCCAGATCAATGATACCGCCGGATTTAAAACAGCCCCGCTTCTTGCCAATCGCTTCCAGTAAATCTATTTCACTGGCCGGTAACGCGTCCAGTGCATAACGCTCGCAAGTCGCACTGGCATGGTTTAACAATAAAAATTCGGCGATGAAACTGGCAACTTCCTGCAATTCTATCGCCGTATCCCGAATCGCACCCGTTGCAGCCAGTCGGTAACCACTATGGCTATTTTCAATATTTGGCCATAACACCCCCGGCGTATCTATCAGTGTTAAATCGCTCGATATTTCAACCCGTTGCTGCATTCTGGTCAAAGCAGCCTCATTACCTGTTTTTGCAATGCTACGCTGCGCCAGACGATTGATCAGGGTCGATTTACCGACATTGGGAATGCCGGCGATCAACGCGTAAATCATCGTCGATCTGTTCCGGCGCGCAGGAATTAACACTCGGCATAAGTCGGGCAAGCCCAGTATCGAACGATCATGGATATTGCAAGCCAGCGTTTTAATCGAACGATCCTGTTCTAAATAACGTTGCCATTCTTTTAGTGCTTCGGCGTCCGCCAGGTCGCTTTTATTCAGTAGCTTGATACAGGGTTTATCCCCGCGCAGTTTAGCCAGCAATGGATTTTCACTGCTAAATGGTATACGCGCATCAAGTACCTCGATCACCAGGTCGACCTTGGGTAATATTTTCTTAAATTCCTTGTTAGCCTTGTGCATGTGGCCTGGATACCATTGAATCATAATTTTCCTATACCTGTCCGAATCGCCTATTTTCGCTACACCTGTACAGTTTGTCACCCAAAGAGTTCACTTTGAACTGCCGGCTGACCAGGTATTGATCAAAAAAACCTGCTATTTTGTGCACCCCTCTGGAATTAGGTGAGTTATATTCATAGAGCGCATCGAATCTGACCAGGCTTATCCTGATGATTAACCATACTGATGTTGACGAATGATAAAACCTACTGACATCGTTACCGAGCTCGAGTCCGATTTCGTCGAACTTCACAAGTTGCTGAAATTCGAGGGATTGGCCGAAAGCGGAGGCCGCGCCAAACAAGCCATAGCCGACGGTTTAGTCTTCGTCAATGGCGAAGTTGAGACCCGAAAGCGTAAAAAAATCAACCCCGGCGACAAGGTAGAATATTCGGGTCAGACCATCGAAGTGGTTGGAAAACATAAAAAATGAGTGCGATCCTCTGTATTTTGTCCGCTATGCGTTAATATACGGACCGTTTTAATTACCCGCACTGGATATACGTTCCAGTTAGCAGAGCATATTCCATGTCAAAGATCGTCGTCGTCGCGCTTTATCATTTTGTCACACTGGATAATTTTCGAGAGTTGCGTCAACCATTGTTGAATAGAATGTTAAAAAATCATATCAAGGGTACGCTGTTGCTCGCACGTGAAGGCATTAACGGCACGATAGCCGGTAGTCAAATATCGATCGATAATCTGCTTTCCTGGCTTCGCAAGGATAATCGACTTGAATCTTTAGGCTGTAAGTATTCCTACCCCAATGAAATACCCTTTTATCGCACGCGGGTAAAACTGAAGAAGGAAATAGTTACCCTGGGCGTGAAAAATTTTGACCCGAGTCACACGCCCGGCACCTATGTCAAGCCCGAAGACTGGAATGCTTTAATTTCTGACCCGGGAGTAACCGTCATCGATACCCGCAATACCTACGAATCGGCGATAGGCAGTTTTAAGGGAGCAATACAGGCGAATACCGATACTTTTCGTATGTTTCCACAATACGTAGCCGAGCATCTTGATCCGCTAAAGCATCGAAAGGTAGCGATGTTTTGTACCGGCGGAATCCGTTGTGAAAAATCGACAGCCTTCCTGAAACAACAGGGTTTTGATCAAGTCTTTCACCTACAGGGGGGTATTCTGAAGTACCTGGAAACAATCCCGCAGGCAGAATCTTTGTGGCAAGGAGAGTGCTTCGTTTTCGATAACCGGGTGAGTGTTGGCCATGGACTAGAAAAAGGGAGCTACGATCAATGCCATGCCTGTCGCCTGCCAATCACCGAAGCAGACAAAAAAAGCGATAAATACCAGCAGGGTATTAGTTGTCCGGCTTGCCATGACCGAAAATCCGACGTTGATCGAGAACGCTTTCGTGAACGTGAAAAACAGGTGCAACTAGCGAAGCAGCGGGGCGAAGCACATATCGGTTCGACTGTGGCCGCGATGGGACAGCGCCGCAAAACTATCAAATTACAGGCCAAAAACGATCAGCGAAGCCTTACGCCCCTGATAGAGTGAGTCACTGTATGGCGACAAGTGAAGGGCTAAAGTTTTCCCAGCTTTAGTAATCGGTGCCGTTCATCCGTTTCGGTGCGAAATCGCCCCTGTATACCCTGTTCTGAAACAAATGCCCGAAAATTACCGATCGGGAATTGTAATTTGAGGCCATCGTCGGTAACCACCAGCAGATATTTAGCCTGTCCCCGATAAATCTGCTCGGTCTTTTGTTTTGACAAATTGATCGTAAAATCAAAACATTCGTTCATCGGTGAAACAGGGCTCGCGTAAAGATATTCATGCTAGCATGATTTAATGAATCTTAACCCGTCAACCATCGATACCCTGCTCTTGTGAAAACCATCGGTTTAATCGGTGGCATGAGCTGGGAAAGTACCCTATTTTACTACCGTCATATCAACGAAGCGGTCAGGAAGCGACTGGGGGGGCTACATTCGGCCAAACTTCTTTTATATAGCGTCGATTTCGACCCGATAGAAAGACTGCAACATGCCGGCAACTGGGATGCTACTGCGAAAATTATAAGTGGCGCGGCAAGGTCGCTCCAGGCGGGCGGAGCCGATTTCTTCCTGATCTGTACCAATACGATGCACCGCGTGGCTGAAACAGTCGCGCAATCGGTCGACATACCGTTACTGCATATCGCTGATGGGACGGCGGCGGTATTGAAATCCGAACAAATCAGTCGCATTGGATTACTCGGTACTTCATTTACCATGGAGCAGGCATTCTATAAAGACCGTTTGACCAGACAACACGGCATCGAAGTAGTGGTTCCTGATTCCGTAGACCGGGAAGTAGTACACCACATCATTTACCAGGAACTTTGCCTCGGCGAAGTTAAGCCAGCATCGAGAGATAGATATTTGCACATCGTCGATAAGCTGGTACGCCAGGGCGCCGAAGGCGTGATACTCGGCTGCACCGAAATTGGTATGTTAATTGAGCAGTCGGATACACCGGTCAGGCTATTTGACACCACGGCTATTCACGCCAATGAAGCGGTCAAATTCGCGTTCGATGCCTGATTTACTTTCGAGGTCGCTGAACAGGCCGGGCGAAGTGTTTCAGGCGTTGACGGGTTGGCTGCGCTTACTGTTTAACCAGTGGATGATCGGTTGCCACTGATCAAGATCCCGCCGCACCAGATAGGGTGCAAGTTCGAAAATGCCTAGCCCCCTGTCAGCCGCTTTATTGTAGTTTTGCGTTTCCCTCAATACGCTGATGAAGGGCGCTTTACGAACTTTTTTCAGAAATTCCGAAAGCTGATGGTAAACATTAGTATTTTCGCGGCAGCGATTGGCGACCAAAGCCACCCGGCATTCCTTGCGTGCGACACGCCCGTTCGCCAGTACCTTTTGAATAAACGGGGTGGCTGCGCGCATATCCATAGGCGAAGGCAGGATCGGAATGATAATACTCTGAGGGCGGCGTAGATAAGCGTTTAGCGCTTTACCGTGAACTGCGGCAGGCGTGTCGTAAATGGCGATATCGATATTTCGGGAGATTCGAAAATTTTGCTGGGAGGCATCGACCCCGATAATCGATTTACGGCCACTTGGCCTCGCCGCGAGCCACTCCATGCTCGAGGATTGGGGATCAAAATCAACCAGTGCGACACGTTTACCCTGCGAAGCATAGTAACTAGCCAGATTAGTGGCCAGCGTACTTTTTCCTGAACCGCCCTTGGAGTTTAATACCATAATTGATCGCATAATTAATACCTCTACGACTCGATTCCGAGTTCCTGCCAAATATCGTCAATTTTCTTTATCACTTGCGCATCCATCGTAATCGGTTTACCCCATTCACGCGTGGTTTCCCCGCCAATTTTGTTGGTTGCATCCAGACCCATTTTTGAGCCGAGGCCTGAAACGGGTGAGGCAAAATCGAGATAATCGATCGGAGTATTTTCTATCAGCGTAATATCTCGTGCCGGGTCTACCCGTGTAGATATCGCCCAGATCACATCTTTCCAGTTACGCACATCGATATCATCGTCAACCACTATCACGAACTTGGTATACATGAACTGGCGTAAATACGACCACACACCCATCATCACGCGTTTGGCATGCCCTGGGTACTGTTTTTTCATGCTCACCACCGCTACCCGATACGAACACCCTTCTGGGGGCAGGTAGAAATCGATAATTTCCGGAAATTGTTTCTGTAAAATCGGAATAAACACTTCATTCAGCGCCACACCAAGCACCGAAGGCTCATCGGGGGGTCGCCCGGTATAAGTGCTATGGTAAATAGGGTCTTTTCGAGAGGTAATGGCTTCGACTGTGAACACCGGGAAGCGTTCTACTTCATTGTAATAACCTGTGTGATCGCCAAAAGGCCCTTCGTCAGCTTCGTCGCCTGCATAGATAAACCCTTCAAGAATTATTTCTGCTCGCGCGGGAACTTGCAGGTCGGATAACAGCGATTTTGCGACTTCGGTTTTACTCCCGCGTAATAATCCGGCGAATGCATATTCGGACAAGGTATCTGGTATCGGTGTTACTGCGGCGAGAATGGTCGCCGGGTCACAACCGATCACCACCGATACCGGGAATGGTTGGTCGCCTTTTATTTCTCGCCACTCTCGATAATCGAGTGCACCGCCACGCTGCGAAAGCCAGCGCATGATAAGCCTATTCTTGCCGATCACCTGCTGGCGATAAATACCAAGGTTCTGGCGTGCTTTGTACGGTCCTTTAGTGGTGACTAATCCCCAGGTAATCAGAGGCCCGGCGTCGCCCGGCCAACAAGTCTGGATCGGGAGCGTGGATAAATCCACCGCATCGCCGGTGTGCCTGATTTGTTGGCACAGCGGATTCTTGACGACCCGCGGCGACATATCCAGGATTTTTCTATATATAGGTAGATTTTTTATCGCGTCGATAAAACCTTTTGGCGGTTCCGGCTCCTTTAAGAAAGCAAGCAATTTGCCTACTTCTCGCAAGGACTCGACCTGGTTTTTACCCATAGCGCGTGCTACCCGTTGCGGCGTTCCAAACAAGTTGGCAAGTAATGGAAATTCACTATCACCGGCCTGCTCAAACAGTAAAGCCGGCCCCTGCTTGCGCAGGGTTCGATCGGCAATCTCGGTGATTTCCAGGTAAGGATCGACGCGCTGGCTAATTCGCTTCAGCTCGCCTTCTTTTTCAAGCTGCTGGATAAATTCGCGTAGATCTTTGTATTGCATGATCAGAGCTGGCGATACCCAGCATTAAAATTTATTGACACGGAGTGTTTGCTACCAAACCTTGATACCATGAAATTTTTTCTTAACCTTGGCTTCGGCCATCAGTTTTCCGATGAAAAAGCCGGTGAGTACAATAAATATCCCAATAGCTGCCAGGTACTTCCAGTAAGTAGCCGCTAGAGCACGTAATAGTTCCTCTGAAGGTCTCGCATCAGATTCGGACAATACTTCAATTTTTTTCATGCTCTCCTCCACCGCCTGTTCGAGCATCTGAATGGTGGATTCGGCTTTTCCCCTTGCTGAAATCGAGATTTGTAGCTTGTCATTCATTGCATTCAGATCTTTTTCATACTGGTCGATGATCACTTTACTGTTTTTAAGCTTTTCAATTTCCCGTTCCAAACTTTTGGTAATTTTCTTTTCCTCTTCCAGCATCAGATTGGAGGTCGGTTCGAGTACCAGGAATCCGCGTTTAACCCAGCCCAGCTTGCCCGATGGCGAAGTCACTAGCGCATAGGAACCATTCACTTCTTCGATAATGAGCTTATCCCCCGAGGCGAGTAGCTCGATCGTGCCACCTCTACCACCGGCCTCCAGATAAAGTGACAGGCGTAGCTTGTCGGTCACGTAGAGTCGCTGCTTTTCATCGCCATCCTGTGCCAACGCGGCGAGCGATATGAGCAGAGTCAGAAGCCCAGTTAGAATATATTTAATCATAAGCCGTTATGCCACTGTGTTGTAGTAAAGCGTTAATTTTCGGTTCCCGTCCCCGAAAGCAACGAAATGATTCCATCGCTGGCCGCGAACCTCCTATTTCGAGGATGCATTGCAGAAATCTTTGCCCCGTTTCCTGATTGAAAATACCTTCTTCTTCGAACGCGGAGAAAGCATCCGCCGATAAAACTTCCGCCCATTTGTAGCTATAATAACCCGCCGCATATCCACCTGCAAAAATATGCGCGAAGCCATTCTGAAAACGATTATTTGTCGGTGTTTTAACCACCGCTATATCATCTCTAACTTGATCTAGAATTTTCCGTAATTGCGATTCACTAGACAAATCTGTTTGTTGGTGCAGTTTAATATCAAACAGGGCGAATTCAATTTGACGCAACATTTGCAACGCGCTTTCAAAGTTTTTCGCTTTCGTCATTTTATCGAACAAGCCGTCGGGTAACTTTTCTCCCGTTTGGTAATGCCTGGCAAACAGATCGAGCGCATCTTTCTGCCAGCAATAGTTCTCCATGAACTGGCTTGGCAATTCGACCGCATCCCATTCGACGCCATTGATCCCTGCCACATCGGGTACATCAATTTTGGTCAGCATATGGTGCAGCCCGTGGCCGAATTCATGAAACAGCGTGATGACTTCATCGTGAGTAAACAGCGCCGGTTCGTCGTCGATCGGGGGCGTTAAATTACAGGTCAGGTATGCAACAGGAATCTGGGTTTTACCGTCTATACGATGGCGATTGACGCATTCATCCATCCAGGCTCCACCGCGCTTATTTTCACGCGCATAAAGATCGAGATAAAACTGTCCAATGGTTTCACCGTTTTCGTCGTTTATCTGATAAAACCGCACCGTTGAATCCCAAACGTCGACAAGCCTGTCAGCGAGCTTTATTTCGATCTTGTACAGGATTTTGGCAATCTCGAACAGGCCGTTTATTACCAGTTGGTCGGAGAAATATGGTTTCAGGTCTGAATCGGAAATCTGGTATAGATGCCGCTTTAATTTCTCGCTGTAATAAGCCGCGTCCCATGCCTCCAGCTCCCCATCGAATCCGAGCGAATTAGCAAATGTCTGTCTTTCCTGTACTTCGCATATCGCTGCTCCTCTAGAACGTTGGGCCAGGTCATAGAGGAATTCGAGTACCTGGTCGACGGATTGAGCCATTTTGGTTTCGAGCGAATATTCTGCGTAGGTATCAAATCCTAGTAATTGTGCCTTTTCCTGTCTTTTAACAACAATTTCGGTCATGTTAGCAGCATTATTCCATTTTTTATCGATCACGCCCTGATCCGACGCACGTGTCGAATAAGCCTCGTATATTTCCCTGCGTAGCGCCCGGTTATCTGCATAAGTGATGACTGCAATATAACAGGGCATGTCCAGTGTCAGTCGGTAGCCGGAAAGATTTTTCTTCTTCGCCAATTGTCGGAGCATCTCGATGGCGTATTCGGGCAAACCCTGCAACTGATTTTTACTCGCTATGTTTTTCTCCCAGGATTGCGTGGCATCGAGCAGGTTGTTTTCGAAACTTGATTGCAATTCAGACAAATCTTTTTGCAACTGCTGATATCGCTCCCGCTGTACCCCGTCCAGATTGACCCCGCCCAGACGGAAGTGCTTGATTGAATCTTCAATGGCTTTTTTCTGCGCAACACTTAAATCGGCAAAAAGGTCGGAATCGGCGATGCTGCAATATCCCTGATATAGCATTCGATTTTGGCTCAATTCTGTTGCGTAATCACTGAGTAATGGCAGACAGGCAGTATAGGCGTCGCGAAGAGCATCGTTGCTCTTTACCGAATTGAGGTGGCGCACCGGTGACCACGCCTTACTCAGACGATCTTCGAGAAGAGACAGGGGCATTGCCAGATTTTCCCAACAGAAATCTTGCTGTTGCACCAGGTCGGCTACTGCACGCCTGTTTTGAGAAATAATACTTTCAATCGCTGGTCTGATCCGATCCGGTTTAATTTTGCTGAATTCTGGCAAATGTTCAAAATCGAGTGACGAGTTTTCCAAGATTTATTCTCAGGCTGTGTGGTGGGCGATTCTTCGATGCCGGGGGCGCCATCGAGGAATCGATAGAGTGTAGGATCTCGTAACAGAGGCGAGGCTTGAATCCGTCATACGTTTTCAACAACACTCAAGCTAAATTCGCTCGATACTGTGACAATAAGTGTTATTAATCAAGAAGTTACATTATTTATAGCAATATCAGCCTGCCACTATCAAACATCAAGATTAATTACGTTCAAAGCATTCGATTCGATAAATTGACGGCGAGGTTCTACCTGATCCCCCATTAGCGTGGTAAAAATTTCATCCGCCGCTATCGCGTCTTCGATACGAACATTAAGCAGCCGGCGGTTGTCTGGATCCATCGTCGTTTCCCATAACTGGTCTGGGTTCATTTCACCCAAACCCTTATAGCGTTGAATATTAAGGCCTTTCTTGGCTTCTTTCATGAGCCATCTATAGACCTCGCTAAATTTTCCTACGCTCTGCTTTCGTTCGCCGCGACTGATAAACGATGAGTCCGATAGTAAATCGACTGTTTTTTCAACGAATTGTCTAATCAGACGATACTCGGCACTATTAAAAAATTCCGGGTGGAATTCATGGTAACTGTGCATGCCATGCAGCTTTTTGATTATTCTCAGCCCAAACTGGTTACTATTCTCATCGCTCTCGACTATTGCTTCATAAGACAGGGAGTTCCCGGCATTTTTATTGAGTCGATCGACCAACCGCTGCCCCCACTGATTGACTGCCTCGCTATCGGATAACTGAGCATCGTCAAGCGCGGGTAAATCGATTAATTCTTCCAATATTTCCGGTGCGATATGTTTTTTCAGTCGCTCGAATATAGCGAGGATAGTCATGTACTGCCGAGCCAGGTTTTCCAGGGCCAAATCCGATATGGGGGGCACATCGTCTGAAAGGTGCAAACTGGCACCTTCTATAGCCAGCTGCAATAGATAGCCGTCCAATTCCTTATCATCCTTAACGTAGCGTTCCTGCTTGCCCTTTTTCACTTTGTATAGTGGCGGCTGAGCAATATAAATATGCCCTCTTTCGACCAGTTCCCGCATTTGGCGATAGAAAAACGTCAGCAACAGGGTCCGAATATGCGACCCGTCTACATCGGCGTCGGTCATGATTATGATATGGTGATATCGCAGTTTGGCAATGTCGAATTCTTCACGCCCGATGCCACAACCGAGCGCCGTTATCAGGGTGCCGATTTCGGCAGATTGCAGCATCTTGTCGAATCGAGCCTTCTCAACATTGAGTATCTTTCCCTTGAGCGGCAAAATCGCCTGCGTTTTTCGATTTCTGCCCTGTTTCGCCGAGCCTCCGGCCGAATCTCCTTCCACCAGGTAAATTTCTGATAAGGCTGGGTCTTTCTCCTGACAATCGGCCAGTTTGCCCGGCAGCCCGGCGATATCGAGCTCCCCTTTTCGGCGGGTTATTTCACGCGCTTTTCGAGCCGCCTCTCTGGCTCTGGCAGCATCTATAATTTTCGAAGTGATCGCCCTGGCTTCCGTCGGATTTTCAGCCAGGTAATCCTTGAGACTGTCGCCCACCGCCGATTCAACAATCCCCTTGATTTCCGATGAAACCAGCTTATCCTTGGTTTGCGAAGAAAATTTCGGGTCTGGTATCTTGACCGACAATACTGCTGTTAATCCTTCGCGCATGTCGTCACCGCTAGTTGGCACCTTGTCTTTTTTGACCTGGTTATTTTCCAGGTATTGATTCAAGGATCGCGTCAATGCTGCCCTGAATCCCGATAAATGCGTCCCTCCATCGCGCTGAGGGATGTTGTTGGTAAAGCAAAAGATATTTTCCTGGTACGAATCATTCCACTGCATCGCCACCTCTACCTCGACATTTTGCAGTACCACTTTAATTTCTATTACTTTTTCATGTATCGGTGTTTTATTTTTATTTAAGTCTTCAACAAATGCGCAAATTCCGCCTTCGTATTCGAAGATATCTTCCTTGTTGCTTCTTTCATCGAGCAGATGAATACGAACACCGGAATTCAGGAAAGATAGTTCGCGTAATCGCTTGGCCAGTATTTCGTAATGGAACTCTACATCGCTGAATATTTTTTTACTCGGTAAAAAACGCAACTCTGTTCCTGTTTGATCGGAGTCCTTAATCGGCCTTAAGTCACCCTGTGGCTCACCTAACGCATATTCCTGTAGATAAAGCTTCCCCTGACGTTTAATGCGTAATGTCAGGGTTTCTGACAACGCATTGACCACGGAAATGCCTACTCCGTGGAGGCCGCCCGATACCTTGTACGAATTATCGTCAAATTTTCCTCCGGCGTGCAAAATAGTCATGATAACCTCTGCCGCGGAACGACCTTCTTCCTCGTGGATATCTACCGGAATACCTCGTCCATCGTCCTTAACTGACACTGACCCATCGGTATGTATAACGACACTAATATTAGAACAGTGTCCCGCTAGCGCCTCGTCGATTGAGTTGTCAACTGCCTCAAAAACCAGGTGATGCAGGCCCGTACCATCAGCGGTATCGCCGATATACATGCCTGGTCTTTTGCGCACAGCATCGAGGCCTTTTAGTACTTTTATACTGCTGGAATTGTAATCAGACATTTGCTTTTTTAGCCATTTTTTGATGTCTTAATAATACCATGTTCCACGTGGAACATTTTGAATTCTTTTGCCTGAAATGCGGATGGAACGACGCGCTCTATATTGGTAACAAAGAGTTGAATGCCCAGTCCGAGTAATTGCACAAACATCTTATTTTGCGTGTTCTTATCCAGCTCAGAACACAGGTCATCAAGCAAAAGAATAATAGGTCTCTCGCCCTGGTCTCTGACTAATTTTAGTGCTGTTATTAGCAACGCCAGGCAAAGCCTTTTTACCTGCCCCCTGGATAAGACTTGCGCTGCTGCCAAACCCTTTGCCAATATTCGTATATTGTCACGATGAATGCCAAAATTAGTGAACCCGGATTTGATATCTTTATCTCTATTAGTTTGAAGGCATTGCTGCAAATCCATGCCTGCCGGCCAGCCCGCCTGATATTCGAGTGAAACATTAAGATCGCCGAGTAAATCGTTCATTTCTTCGCCGAGCAGGTTGTTGATAAGTGATATATATTGTCTTCGGTATTGTTGCATCGCCAGCGAGGGTTTTATCAGGTAATCGTCCCAGTATTCCAGTAAATTCAAATCCTTTCTTTCTTTCAGTAACTGATTCCTTTGCTTGAGCGCGTGACGAAACTGCGTCCAATGATCTACGTATTGATGTTCCACGTGAAACAAGCACCAATCGATATAGGCTCGTCGCTGTTGCGGCGGGCCCATTACTAAATTAAAGCTATTGGAATTGGCGATACCTATCGGTGTCTTACTGGCTAGTTCTGATCTTCGTTTGACCAGTTCGCCATCGATTTTAATTTCCTGTTTTTGTGCTGATCTAGACAGGCCGACTCTATAATCGCTGAATCGACCAAATAAAAGGAATCCTTGTTTTGCGTGATTGATGCAATATTTAAGCTGGTGAGTACTGAATGAACAGGCTTGACACAGAATATAAATCGATTCAAGCAAACTCGATTTTCCTGACCCGTTATCGCCGTATATAAGATTGATCGCTGGATCAAAGTCGAGCGTGGTGCTCCTGAGATTCCGAAAATCTGTCAGGCTAAGCTGACGGATTGTCATTTTAGGCGCTGATCCGACTTACAATCGCATTGGCATAACAACATACAGACTGGATAAGTCCTCACTGTCGCTAATAATACAGCTACTATTTGCATCCTTGAGTTTTATATGCACCTTTTCGCATTGCAATACGTTGAGCACATCGATCAGGTAGGTAACATTAAAACCAATTTCCATTTCAGCTTCGTCATAATCGACCGCCAGTTCTTCTTCCGCTTCCTCCTGGTCAGGATTATTAGCCTGGATCGACAAGTTGCCTTTTGTTAGCGCTAAACGAATTCCTCTATACTTTTCATTAGACAGGATTGCAATTCTATTCATCGCTTTTTTCAAAACTTCCCTGTTAACCGATAAGATTTTATTTCCGTCTACAGGAATGACACGATTATAATCGGGGAATTTCCCATCGATTAACTTCGAGGTAAAAACAATATTGTTCGCTTCTATTCGTATATGGTTTTGACTAAATATAACCTTGGCTGGCGCATCGCTCGAATCGAGTAATCTGGAGAGCTCCATTACTCCTTTACGCGGAACTATAACCTGTATTTCTTCGGTTAGTGTGACGTCTTCCTGGTACTCACTTAATGCCAGCCGGTGTCCATCGGTAGCGACTAGCTTTATCGACCCACGGGAAATTTCCATCAATATCCCGTTCAAATAGTATCGAACATCCTGTTGAGCCATCGCGAAAGATGTTTTTTCCAGCAAGGCCTTGAATTTACTTTGAGGAATCGTAAATGACTGCTGCGCGTCAATTTCATCGAGGCCTGGAAAATCAGACGCTGGCAAAGAAGCCAGTGTAAATCGACTACGGCCCGATTTCAAAATGACCTTATTCTCTTCAATATCGAACTCGATATCGGATGACTCCGACAGCGCTTTGCATATGTCGAAAAGTTTACGCGCCGGCAAAGTAGTCTGAAAATCATCGGGTGGAGACACAGACTCGACCGTCGCAACCATTTCAATTTCAAGGTCGGTTGAGGTAAGCGTTAATATGCCACCCACAGACTTCAATAAAACATTAGCCAGAATGGGAAGTGTATGCCTTCTTTCGACGGCTCCAATTACCTGCCCTAGTGGTGGTAGTATAGTTTCTCTATTAATATTAAATTTCATATATATACTTATTGTTATTATTAAACATCTCTATTTTCTGAGGATAACAATATTTCTCTTTATAAATCAATGCCTTACCTTGTTATTTTGCTACCGTAACTTGTTTATTCCTTATGTGCGCCCTGTGGATAAATGGTGTATAGAAATCGGCAATTAATTTTTCCCCTTCTTATCCACAATCTACACACTCGTTTTCCTGTAAAATACCATGAATCCCGGAGCTAACCTAGTTCGAATCCACTGCAATGGATTAGCAGCTTAATCGATATTAAACTCTCAGTACGCGAAGCAAATTATCGTAATCTTCCTCGATTCGACGATCGGAGCTGCGTAGCTCGTCTACCTTACGGCAGGCATGAATCACGGTGGTATGATCTCTACCGCCAAAGGATTTTCCTATTTCCGGCAGGCTATGCCGGGTCAATGCTTTAGACAGCGACATGGCAATTTGCCGGGGCCTGGTAATCGAGCGATTTCGCCTGCTCGAGAGTAAGTCGGCAACGCGAATTTTAAAATATTCGGCGACCAGTTTCTGAATATTATCTATTGTTACATGCTTATCCTGTGCGGCGAGTAATTCCTTGAGCGCGAGCCGGGTGAATTCCAGGGTGATCTGTTGTCCGGCAAAATGAGCGTGGGCGATTACTCTTTTCAGCGCACCCTCGAGGTCACGAATATTCGATTTGAATCGCTCGGCGATAAAAAAGGCTACCTCTTCGGGGATGTGCGTATTGGCCAATTCGGCCTTGCTATTTAAAATTGCAACCCGGGTTTCCAGATCTGGCGGTTTTATATCAACAGCTAAACCCCAGCCTAAACGAGAGCGAATGCGATCTTCCAGGCCCTCTATTTCTTTCGGGTAACGATCGCAGGTAATAACCATTTGGGAGCGAGACTCGTAAAGAGAATTAAAGGTGTGGAAAAACTCTTCCTGTGACCGATTTTTGTCCGCAAGAAACTGAATATCGTCGATTAACAACGCATCAAGGCTCCGATAAAAGTTTTTAAACTCATTCATTTTACTGTGTTGCAACGCATTAACCATATCGGATACGAAACGCTCGCAGTTAACATATAGTACTTTGGCTTCGGGATTTATTTGTTTAATCTGGTTTCCAATAGCGTACATCAGGTGAGTTTTCCCGAGACCAACTCCACCATAAATATAAAGCGGGTTATACTCGGAGCCCGGATTATTGCTTATTTGAATGGATGCAGCCCGCGCCAACTGATTTGACTTTCCTTCAACAAAGTTATTGAAAACCTGGAACTCGTTCAATCCGGATATTTGCTTTCGTCGTGACGAAGGCGAGCTTGCAGCAACTGAACGATTGCCGCCTGTCCCAGAAGATTGGGTTTGAGTACCGATCATCAAACTAACCGATATTGATTTACTATCATCCAAACTCGACACTAGTTCGTTGATCCGCTCCAGAAAGTGTTTTCGCACCCAGTCCATAACAAATCGATTAGGAGCGAGCAATTTTAAGGTATTGAGATCATGCTCTGCATGCAACGGCAATATCCAGGTATTGAATTGTTGCTCGCTAATTTCTCCTTCGAGACAGGAGACGCACTGTTGCCAAATAGAACTCAAGGTTTGCCGATTCCTAAATATATGGTTTAGACACGACGATTACTAGCCGAAGGGCTAAATGTCGAAGTGTAATATTATACTTATCCACAGCCGGATCAAAGCCCGAAGGTAAAATTAATCGAACTATTCGACGCAAAAAAACACCTTTTCGCAGGGCTGCTCCCGTGTAAGCTGATAAATTCTTTTCGGTCGGTACGGATGCGGCCCGATTTAAATAATCCGTTCCGGCCAACTTTGTCCCAAACAGCCATTAAAATATAGCCAACAGGCCATTTAGATATTGACGTAAGGCGGTTTGGCAAGTACATTGTCGCGCCTTGTTTAAATCGTCAGACAGATTAAGCCGAGACCCGAAAAATGAAACGTACTTTCCAACCGAGCAAGATAAAACGTGCCAGAACGCACGGATTTCGGGCCCGCATGCAAACACGCGGCGGCCGTGAGGTAATTAAAGCGCGCAGAGCTAAGGGCAGGGCGCGTTTGACACCCTAGCAGTGGAGAAAAACGACAGGCTATCCTTTCCTAAACGATTGAGACTGTCTAAAGCTTCGGATTACCGACAGGTATTTAATAATAATTTCCCTATCGGTGACGCCTGTCTCACAATGCTAGTGCGATCCAGGCCCGGCACGAATTCAAGGCTGGGTTTTGCAGTTGCCAGGAAGCAAATCCAAAAAGCCGTACTTAGAAACAGGATAAAGAGGGTCATCAGGGAGAGTTTTAGGATTAATCAGCACCGATTGCCCGACAGGGATATGGTCATTATAGTGCGACGACCTATCTTGTTACTGGACGGGCCAGAACTAAATAGCAAGCTCGAAAAACACTGGAACAGCGTAATAAAAAAATGCGAAAAATTTTAATATTCCCAATTCGCGCCTATCGATACCTGTTGAGCCCCTATGTCGGCAACGGCTGTCGTTACACGCCAAGCTGCTCCCAGTATGCGATTGAAGCCATCGAGCGACACGGCGCTATCAAAGGCCTGTACCTGGCGATCTGTAGACTCTTCAGCTGTCACCCCTGGCATGCTGGCGGATACGACCCTGTTCCTGCCTCGAAAATGATAAATAAAGATCCAGCGGTCCGGTAACAGCAATGGACAATACACGGCTTTTTCTTTTTGCAGCACTTGTTTTTGTGGGTGTACTAATGTGGCAACAATGGCAGATCGATTATAATTTGCCATCGGCGGGCACCACCCAAAATGGAATAGATTCAAACCAGGATCAATCGGGTCGGGGCGTGGTTCAGTTCGAGGATTTACCCGAGCAGGCCGAAGGCGTTATATACACCAGCAAAAGTAATGGTACGCCGGAACCGGCGCCTTTGTTCGAGACGGAGCAGTTGATTTTTGTAGAAACCGATGTAATCAAGGCAGTCATCGATACTCGCGGTGGTGTCATTCGTTCGCTTAAATTGAAAAAGTATCCAATTTCACTGGAGCAGCCTGACGAGGGCCTGGAACTAATTCACAGTGAAAGTGATTCCCTCTACATCATTCAAAGCGGTCTCAGAAATCGAAGCGACACCGCGCCGACCCACTACAGCCTCTATCGAGCAAAGCGGGATGAATATGTAATGAAAGATAATGCCGATGAACTGATCGTGCCATTATTCTGGTCACAGGATGGCATCGAGGTTACAAAAACCTACCGCTTCAGGCGCGGGGATTACCTTATCGATGTCAGTCACCGGGTAAAAAATAATAGTGTTAATGACTGGCAGGGTAGCGAATACCGCCAGATTCAACGTGCAAGGCCGATATCGGAGTCGAGGCTGCTTTATACCTATACCGGCGCGGTGTATTACAACGACGAAGTCAAATACGAAAAAGTTAAATTTGACGATATGGAAGACGAACGCCTTAAAGTACAGTCGACTGGTGGCTGGATCGCAATGTTGCAGCACTATTTCCTGTCCGCCTGGATACCTGCTCAGGACGATACCAATCTGGTTTACTCGATTGCTAATACAACACAGCAACTATCCACCTATACGATTGGCCTTCGATCGGAAAATCGTTTTATCGCAGCGGGCGGTCAGGGCGAATTTAATAGTCAACTATTCGTGGGGCCCAAGATAGTCAAGCGACTGGAAGAAATATCTCCAGGGCTGGAACTGACGGTCGATTATGGTGTTTTGACCTTTTTGTCGAAACCTTTGTACTGGCTATTGTCGTTTTACCACGATTATGTCGGGAACTGGGGTTTGTCGATCATGTTACTGACCTTCACGATTAAGGCGGTATTTTACAAGCTGTCTGAAACCAGCTACCGCTCAATGGCTAAAATGCGCAAAGTCAGCCCGCGCCTGAAGACCCTGAAAGAACGTTACGGGAGCGACAAGCAGCAATTAAACAAGGCCATGATGGAGTTATATAAAACGGAAAAAATAAATCCGATGGGTGGTTGCTTGCCTATACTGGTGCAAATACCGGTATTTATTGCACTCTACTGGGCGCTACTCGAAAGTGTTGACCTGCGGCAGGCACCGTTTATTTTCTGGATTAAGGATTTATCGGTAATGGACCCCTATTATGTGTTGCCGGTCATCATGGGCATCAGCATGCTGGTACAGCAAAGGCTCAATCCCCCGCCACCCGATCCAATCCAGGCTAAGGTGATGATGGCGCTGCCCTTCGTTTTTACCATCTTCTTCGCATTCTTCCCGTCCGGACTGGTTCTCTACTGGGTGATGAATAATGTTCTGTCGATTACGCAACAGTGGATTATTACCAAACGTATAGAAGCCGGAGGCTCCTGAAAAACTGGGCAATTCCTTATGCCAGCCACGGATACGATAGCGGCCATCGCAACGCCACCCGGCGTTGGGGGTATAGGAATTGTTCGTCTATCGGGGCCGCTGGCGCTGAATATAGGTGAGTCTCTAACCGACTCAAGTCTGCGAGCAAAACGAATTCAGTTTAGAAATTTTTACGATAATACGGCTTCGCCGATAGACCACGGCCTGTGCCTCTACTTCCACACGCCGAACTCTTTCACCGGCGAAGACGTAGTCGAGATACAGGCGCACGGCGGGCCGGTATTACTCGATATGCTGCTCGAACGGGTTTGTGAACTCGGTGCCAGACTGGCCCGGGCGGGCGAATTTTCGGAAAGGGCCTTCTTAAACGGCAAAATAGACCTGACTCAGGCTGAAGCGATTGCAGATTTAATCGATTCGGGCAGTCGCGCAGCTGCAAAAGCAGCAATCAGATCGTTGGAAGGTAAATTTTCAACCCAGATTCACCAATTACGAGATCAAATCATAGCGCTGCGTACCTATATCGAAGCAGCACTCGATTTTGCCGAGGAAGAAATTGATTTTCTCGCCGACAAATCGCTTGGCGATCGGCTCAGTAACAGCATTACGACGCTGGAAGAGCTATTGGCGCAGGCAGAACACGGGCGGGTATTGAACGAGGGACTGGTGGTTGTTTTGGCGGGGGTACCCAATGCAGGGAAATCAAGCCTGCTTAATTACCTGGCCGGATACGACGCCGCCATCGTGACAGAAATCCCGGGTACCACTCGCGACGTAGTACGCGAACAGATTTCATTGAAAGGCATTCCGTTACATATCAACGATACCGCCGGGTTGAGAGACTCAGAAAATCCGGTGGAAAAAGAGGGAATCAGAAGGGCATGGGAAGAAATTAACAAGGCCGACACGGTACTGGTTTTGATCGACTCGCTAATCGGCCTGACACCCGAGGATCAATACATAATCGATCGGCTTAAAACAATTAATTATCACCTGGTCTACAGTAAGTGTGACCTGTTGACAGGCAGCTCAAGGCCCGCTGAGGCCGAGCTCTACATTTCGACAAAAACAGGCGAAGGCATGGACGATCTGGTTGCGCTCATCACCGGAGATCTGTCCGATTATAACCAGGATAATAGAGTCTTCATGGCTCGTCGTCGGCATGTAGACGCGCTGATAAGGGCTCGCGAATGTTTGCTTCAGGCGCGAAAAATATTTCAGGAATCTTGTGCCGGTGAATTAATCGCGGAGGATCTGCGAAAAGCCCAGCAGCATCTCAGTGAAATCACCGGCGAATTCTCTACCGAGGATTTACTGGGAGAAATTTTCTCCAAATTTTGTGTAGGGAAGTAAAATTTGGAATAATAACTATAGTCTGTTTCTGGCGTCGAGAGAGTGTAACCACCGGTATGTTTCCACAGGAACGCCGTGAATCCGTCCGTGGAGGCT
>JADFJT010000146.1 GCA_022566015.1 Pseudomonadota bacterium
GGCCCCCGAGCCACCCGTCAATCCGGCCCCCGAGCCGGAATCTATTACACGGGTGTCTCGATTGTTGGCTTTGTAGGGCGCAACCACCGGTATATTTTTACGGGAACGCTTTACCGATGCGTCGGACCGTCCCATCCCTGGACGCTCTCACGCGACGTCCCTGTCGCGCAAGGCCCCGAAAAAACATCCCGGCGGTCACACCTTTAATAGTTAAGGTGTGCATAGTTCTTAAAACCGAAGGGAGTAATGTATTAATTAATGAGCAATAGAGTGCTCTCAGGGATGTAAATTTTTTGTGAGGATAAGGAAGAACCGCGCGGAAAACCGCAGCGTATATGAAATACGTGAGGATTTGAGCACGGTTCTGACGCGGTCATCGCGAAAAAAGTGCATTCCTGAGAGTACTCTACATGTTCCTTCGATACTGCCCGCCTACCTCAAACAACGCATTGGTAATTTGTCCAAGCGAACAATACTTTACTGCATCGACCAGCGCCTCGAAAATATTTTGATTATTGATCGCCGCCTGCCTCACCCGATCCAGGGCCTGGTTTGCATCGGCGCGGTGCCGGGCCTGGAAATCGCCCAAACGTTTGATTTGGCTTTGCTTTTCCGCTTCAGTCGAGCGCGCCAGTTCGATTTCGAGGTCCGGTTTTTCGTTGGGATTCAGGAAGGTGTTTACGCCGATAATCGGTAAGCTTCCGTCATGTTTCTTGTGTTCGTAATAGATCGATTCGTCTTGAATTTTGCCGCGCTGGTATCCGGTTTCCATCGCACCGAGAACACCCCCTCGTTCGGATATACTTTCGAATTCAGTCAATACTGCTTCTTCGACCAATTCGGTCAACTGGTTGATTATAAAAGCGCCCTGATTGGGGTTTTCGCATTTGGCCATTCCCCATTCGTTGTTTATGATCAACTGGATCGCAAGCGCGCGCCGAACCGAATCACCGGTAGGTGTGGTAATTGCCTCGTCGAATGCATTGGTATGCAGGCTGTTGCAATTATCGTAGATTGCAATCAATGCCTGCAAACTGGTGCGAATGTCGTTGAAGTCCATTTCCTGCGCATGCAGCGAGCGGCCCGAAGTTTGAATATGATATTTGAGTTTCTGACTGCGTTCGTTTGCACCGTACTTATCGCGCAGGGTAATCGCCCAGATGCGGCGCGCGACGCGGCCCATTACCGTATATTCGGGATCCATGCCGTTGCTGAAAAAGAATGACAGGTTAGGTGCGAAGTCGTCGATGTTCATGCCACGGGCCAGATATGCCTCGACAAAGGTGAATCCGTTGGCGAGCGTAAATGCCAATTGCGAAATCGGGTTAGCCCCCGCCTCGGCAATATGGTATCCGGAAATTGACACCGAGTAGAAATTTCGAATTTTATGGTCGATGAAATATTGCTGGATGTCGCCCATCATCTTGAGCGCAAATTCGGTTGAAAAGATACAGGTGTTCTGCCCCTGGTCTTCTTTTAAAATATCAGCCTGTACCGTGCCACGAATATTTTCCAACGTCCAGCCGTGAATCTTGTCAATTTCTTCCGGCGTCGGTGGACGCGTATTATCCGTATTGAATTTTTCCAGTTGTTGCTCGATAGCGGTATTGAGGTACATGGCGAGAATGATCGGCGCCGGGCCATTGATAGTCATCGAAACTGAATTCGATGGATGGCACAGGTCGAAACCATCGTATAGTACTTTCATGTCATCCAGTGTCGCGATCGACACCCCGGCATTTCCGACCTTGCCGTAAATATCGGGGCGTTCATCGGGGTCGAAGCCGTAGAGGGTGACCGAGTCGAATGCGGTTGAAAGGCGTTTGGCGGCGGAATGCTTCGATAGTTCCTTGAATCGCTGGTTGGTTTTAAATGCGTCGCCTTCACCAGCAAACATACGCGTCGGATCTTCGCCCTCACGCTTGAATGGGAATACCCCGGCGGTAAACGGAAAATTGCCGGGTAAATTTTCCAGCAATAACCATTTCAACAATTCGCCGTGATCCTGAAAATCGGGCAGTGAAACCCGGGGGACGTCGAGTCCTGATAGCGACCGATATTTTAATTTAGAGCGAATTTCGCGGTTGCGAATCTTGACCACGTATTCGTCACCCGCATAGGCCTGCCTGACACCCGGCCATCGATCGAGTAGATTCCTGTTCTTCTCATCGAGACTATTTTCCCGCGCCTCGATCAGGCCGTCGAGGGTTTTGTCAGGCGATTCATTGGAAATCTCGCTCAACATGCGCTTCGTTTCGACCAGTTGCTGCCGCTCGCGCGCGATTATCGACTGCTGTAATGCTGCGGCCTTGTAATCGCGCACCGTCGAGGTGATCTCGGCCAGATAGCGTACGCGCTCGGCCGGGACTATGACCGATTTGGCGCTGGATTTTCTGATCTCCACTGCTGATAGATGACTGTATTTGGTCTTTAGTCCAAACGATCGTAATTTTTCCAGGATTTGCTGGTAGAGCGCGGTCGTGCCATCGTCGTTGAAGCGTGATGCGATAGTGCCGAATACCGGCATTGTTTCGGGCGCCTGTGCAAAGGCTTCGCGATTACGTTGTACCTGCTTGCACACGTCGCGGTAAGCGTCTTCGGCACCTTTGCGGTCAAACTTGTTGATCGCCACAATGTCGGCGAAGTCGAGCATATCGATTTTTTCGAGCTGGCTTTGCGCGCCAAACTCAGGCGTCATCACGTACAACGAGACATCGGCTAGCGGTACGATAGCGGCGTCCCCCTGGCCGATACCCGGTGTCTCGATGATAATGAAATCAAACCCGCAAAGCTTGCAGGCCTGAACCACGTCGCCTATGGCCTCGGGTATCTCGCCGACCGAATCGCGTGTGGCGATCGAGCGCATGAATATATTCGGGTGGTCGATGGCGTTCATGCGAATGCGGTCACCGAGTAGCGACCCACCGGTCTTACGGCGTGTCGGGTCGATTGCGATGATCGCAATCTTTAATTCGTCTTGCTGGTCGAGTCGGAAGCGGCGAATGATTTCGTCGGTGAGCGACGACTTCCCGGAGCCACCGGTGCCGGTAATTCCCAATACCGGGACGGCGTGGGACAGATTATTGCTGGCTTTTCTAATATCCTCGCGTAGCGAGGAAGATACGGTATCGTTTTGCAATGCGGTAATCAGGCTGGAAAGGGCGTTTAAATCGTGCGCTTTCAGCGCATCGATCGAGTCGGGTGCCGCCGCGCCAGGGTCGAACTGACAGCGTTCGATCATGTCCGAAATCAAACCCTGTAAACCCATCTTTTGACCGTCTTCGGGTGAGTAGATACGGGTCACGCCGTAGTCTTCTAACTCTTTGATTTCGCTGGGAATAATGACGCCGCCACCACCGGCGAAAACGCGGATTTCGGGACGCCCCCTTTGTCTTAGCATGTCCATCATATACTTCAGATATTCGACGTGACCGCCCTGATAGGAACTGATGGCGATACCCTGGACGTCTTCCTGTATCGCCGCGTCGACTATTTCAGCGACCGAACGATTGTGGCCTAGATGGATTACTTCGGCACCGGAAGATTGCAGAATCCTGCGCATGATATTGATCGCGACATCGTGCCCGTCGAACAGGCTTGCCGCGCTGACGAAGCGGGTTTTGTACTGGCTTTTCGCGGTGGAATTGATTTCGATTACTTGATCGTGCGGTCTGGCCATAGGTACAGATTTTTGTTGCATTGTTGAGTCGGTTAAATTACCTTACGTTTACGTTAACGTCAATTACTTTCCTATGACTAAAATCGATAGACAGACAGTGACCTATACGATTAGCCAATTGGCCGACGAGTTTCAGGTTACTTCGCGGGCACTCAGGCTTTATGAAGAAGAAGGCCTGCTGAGCCCTGAGCGAGTGGGAACGCGGCGAATATTCCACGAACGCGAGCGAGTTCGTTTGCGTCTGGTTTTACGCGGCAAGCGGCTCGGCTGGTCATTGTCCGAAATCAGGGAATTGATCGATTTATATGATTCAAGCCATGGTGAAGAAGCGCAGCTGGAACGAATGCTCGAAAAGCTCGAAGACCGTCGTGAAATGCTCGAAGTGCAAAAACAGGATGTAGAACTGGCGCTGGCTGACCTCGAACAAATCGCTGGCAATGCACAGGCAGCGCTCGACACTATTCGTGGCGGACAAAATAAGGCCGGTTACGGTTAATCACCGATATAGCATTCGTATGATACATTTTCCATCACTGAATTTTGATCTTGGCGAAACCATCGATATGTTGCGCGATGCGGTTCATAGCTTTGCCCAGACCGAGATTGCCCCAAGGGCGGCCGAGATCGACAGCAGCAATGAATTCCCCAACTCGCTCTGGCCCAAACTGGGTGAAATGGGTTTACTCGGTGTGACCGTACCCGAGGCCTACGGCGGTGCCAATATGGGCTATCTCGCGCATATCGTTGCGATGGAAGAAATCAGCCGTGCTTCGGCTTCGGTAGGGTTGAGCTATGGTGCCCATTCGAACCTCTGTGTGAATCAAATTAATCGCAATGGTAGCGAGGCGCAAAAGCAACAATACCTACCGAAATTGATTCGGGGCGAATATATCGGGGCACTAGCCATGTCAGAGCACGGCGCTGGCTCCGATGTGATGGGCATGCAAATGAAGGCAGAAAAGAAGGGTGATCGGTATGTATTAAACGGTACCAAAATGTGGATTACCAATGGGCCAGATGCCGACGTGATCGTGGTTTATGCGAAAACTGACCCTGATGCCGAGTCCCGGGGTATTACTGCTTTCCTGGTTGAAAAAACCTTCGGATTTACCAGCGCGCAAAAAATAGACAAGCTCGGTATGCGAGGCTCCAACACCAGTGAGCTGGTTTTCCAGAATGTCGAGGTGCCGGAGGAAAACATACTGGGCGAGCTCAATCGCGGTGCGGCGGTACTAATGAGCGGACTCGATTTCGAGCGTGCAATTCTTGCAGCCGGTCCGACCGGCATCATGCAGGCCTGTATGGACGTGGTTGTCCCCTATGTACACGAGCGCAAACAGTTCGGGCAGAGCATCGGCGAATTCGAATTGATGCAGGGCAAACTGGCCGATATGTATACCACGATGAATGCCTGTAAAGCCTATGTCTACGCGGTAGGCAAAGCTTGTGACCGGGGTGAAACCACCCGCAAAGATGCCGCCGGTGCAATTTTGTATGCCTCGGAAAAGGCAACCTGGATGGCGCTCGAAGCGATACAGGCACTCGGGGGTAACGGCTATACCAACGAATATCCGACTGGCCGCCTGTTACGCGATGCCAAGCTATACGAAATTGGTGCCGGCACATCGGAGATTCGCCGTATGTTGATCGGCCGGGAATTGTTTAATGAGACAAGCTGATGGGTTTAATTGTGACTGGACCCTTGGAAGCGCAACCACCGGTAAATTTTTACAGAAACGCCATGCCGATGCGTCGGACCGTCCCATCCGTGGGGGCTCGCACGCAACGTCCCTGTTGCGTAACGTCCTGTAAAAACATACCAGTAGT
>JADFJT010000048.1 GCA_022566015.1 Pseudomonadota bacterium
TATACTCGAAACCGATCTGGGAACGAAACGCAAAAGTGAGGTTTTCTGTGAGTTCGAATGCTGAACGATGACTGTATCTAATTTTATAGAAATCGAGATCACCCGCAAATAATTCCAATTTGATGCTGTTTAACGCACCCCGACTGGCAAAAATACGGCGATTTCGTGTGTCTTTCGAAAAACTTACCGAACTGAAAAAACTGTCAAACTGGACGTCATCATCGGGGGTCGGAGGGTTGCCGGTAGTGAACTCCTCGCTATTATCGATGATGAAGTCTATGACCTCGCTTGCCGTTGTTAACGAGGTTGTAATCTTGTTTCTGATCAGCCCGAAATTCAGGTTAAGTCGGTTGAACTCAGACAACGGGATACCAAAATCCATCGCAAGACTAAAACGATCGACAAAATAATTACTCACATTGTTTTCCGAGGAATCGGTCTCGGTAAAACTAAAGCTGAATCCGCGACTGATGCCATCCAAAGTATAATAGGGGTTAAGGTACCTGAATTCGTATCGTCCAGACGCCGCTGAATTGTCGAAAGTGATACTCACCGTTTTCCCGGTACCGAATACATTTTCATGGGTTAGTCCCAGGTTTATCAGAGCTCCCTGAGTTTGAGAATACCCCAGACCGATCTGGAAACTACCCGAAAATCGCTCACTGACGGTGATATTCAAATCCAGTTGATCATCGCGATCTTTCACGCGTACTGGTAAGATCTTGACTGAGGCAATATAATTGAGTCGCTGCAGTCGAAGTTTAGAGCGGTCTATCTTACTCGCGCTATAAAGTTCACCTTCCAGTTGGCGCATTTCCCTGCGTAACACGAAATCTCTGGTACGATCATTACCACTGAAATTGATGAATCGAACCATCATTTTCTTACCTGGATTGATCAGGAATTTGAGGCTCACAGTATTATTGTCTTCGTCGATTTCAGGAATAGACCTCACATTTGCAAAGGTATAGCCGTCCTGCCCCAGGCGCTTAGTGATTAATCTGGCTGCCTGGGTAACTTTTTTTCGCGAAAATATCTCACCTTCACGAAATGCCACTAATGCCATCAGCTCGACTTCTGCAACTACCAGTTCACCGGCCATGCTGATATCGCTCAATACATATTGTTGGCCCTCGTTAATATTTATCGTGATGTCGATATCTTTTCTATCCGGGCTGATCGTTACCTGCTTGGAGTCGACATTAAATTGCAGGTATCCCTGATCGAGATAAAACGATTTAAGATTTTCAAGATCGCCGATGAATTTGCTACTTGAATATTCATCCGATGCAAACCAGCCATCATCGGATGATTCTAGCTCGAAATTGTCTAACAGCGTTTCGTCATCGAAATCCAGATTTCCGGTCATATTGATAGAACGAATCAGGGCGGCCTCACCCTCTGAAATATTGATATCGATTACGACACGATCATCATCCAAATATCGCCAGTCGGCTTTCAGTCTAACCGCGTATTTACCCAGAGAGTAATAGAGTTGCTGTAATTCAAGTTCGAGCTTCGATAGCTGTAATTCGTTGAATATCTTGCCCCTGGTCATTCCAATTTGATCGAGTGCCCTATCCAGACTTTCATCATCAATTTCCTCGTTGCCTTCGATATTAATCTCTGCAATCGAAGGCCTTTCCCTGAGTTTTACGATTAAGGTATTACCGTCGCGAATCAACTCGATATATTCGAAAAACCCTGTGGAATAGAGTTCACGGATGAGATCTGGCGAACGATTTTCGTCAAGTTGCTCGCCAACGTTGATGGGTAAATAGTTTAGTACCGTACCAATAGAAATCTTTTTTGCACCTATTACTTCTATTTCGTCTACGGTAAAGCTTTCCGCTCTTAGTGTCTGCGCACAAAACAACAGTGCCAACACACTGGCCCCAAAAAAACCTTTCAATATTATTCCACCAGACGTAGCAAATCATTATAGATGGCAATAGACATAAGCCCGAACAATAGAACCATGCCGATTTTTTGGCCCACGAGTTCGGTGGTCTCCGATACCGGGCTTCGCTTAACCATTTCTATCAAATAGTAAAATAAATGGCCACCATCGAGAAGCGGGATCGGTAGTAAATTTAAAACGCCCAGACTAATACTGATAATAGCGAGGAATCCGACAAATTGCTCCAGTCCAATTCGGGCAGAAATACCCGCGTAGCGAGCTATTGTGATAGGCCCACTCAGGTTTTTGACACTGGCTTCGCCGACGATTAGCTGACCTATTACTTTTAACGTTAACCACGACATGCGCCAGGTTTTGTCTAGTGCTTCACCGAGTGCTTCGATCGGGCCATACTGCTCGGTTATTTCCATTTCGAGACGAATTTCCTCAGGAATTTTAGACAGCGTGCTGACGCCTATAAACCCAAAAATTTTTCCTTTCTCTTCCTTATGCGCTGGCGTAAGTTTTAAATTCAGGTATCGCTTATCCCGTAATATCTTCAGGTTTAAAAGAACGCCCGCATTTGCCCGAATTAACTTCACCCATTGTCGTCCGTTGCGTATCAATTCTCCTTCCAATGCGACTATCTCATCACCCACTAACAAACCCGCAACTTGAGCGGCCCCGCCAGATATCACCTGATTAACAATAGTGGGCGTATCAGGCCACCAGGTCGACAATCCCAAATCGCCGATAAGATCAGTCTGTTCTTCCTTCAGCAGGCCCAGATTGCTTATATCGATGGTTTTTTCGTGGATTTGTAAATCGATACTCTGGACCTTAAGCGTAATACTTTCGCTCCCCACGGCCTCTGCAAGCAAAGTGAATCGCGCCTTTCCCCAGCTTGGTGTATCGATACCATTAACCGATAAAATAGTGTCCATCTCCCGAATGCCCGCACTATAGGCAACACTGGGATTACTCACTTCACCGATAACAGGCTTGATTCCTGTAACACCCCCGAGGTAAATCAGGTAATAAGCGACTATAGCGAAAAGGAAATTAAATAGCGGCCCGGCGGCGACCACAGCGAATCGTCTCCACACACTTTTACGATTAAAGGCTCGATCAAGTTCATGCTCAGCAACCTCACCTTCGCGTTCATCCAGCATTTTTACGTAACCACCTAGCGGAATACTAGCAATTACATACTCGGTTTGATCAATACCAGCCTTTTTAATCCACAGTGGTTTGCCGAAACCGACTGAAAATCGCAGCACTTTAACGCCCATTTTACGCGCGACCCAGAAGTGACCAAACTCGTGCACTGTAACCAAAATCCCGATGGCTACTACAAAGGCGATGAGATTAATCAGTATTGACGTAATATCCATGGTTATCCAATAGCCTCAGACGTTAAAACGATCGAGTTGTTGTTGTGAGTACTCTCTGGCTCGTCGATCATCGGCCAGTATGATATCGAGACTATCGGCACTATGTGCATCGACATGCTGGAGGGTATCTTCAATCAATGTAGGAATATCAATAAATTTTATTCTATGGTTCAAAAAGCTTTCAACTACAACTTCATTTGCTGCATTCAATATCGCAGTACTGGTTCCACCCTGGCGAAAAGACTCTCGGGCTAGCGCGAGGCAGGGAAAGCGATTTTCATCCGCCACCTGAAAGTCTAACTGACTGACCTTAATCAAATCCAATGGTTCAACGCCACTGGCGATACGCTCTGGCCAGGCCAGCGCATGGGCTATTGGCGTACGCATATCGGGATTACCCATTTGCGCCAGAACCGAACCGTCATTATAAGCCACCATCGAATGGATGATACTCTGTTTGTGCAAAACAATTTCCACATCTACCTCGCTGATACCAAATAACCAGCAGGCCTCGATCAATTCGAGTCCCTTGTTCATCATAGTTGCCGAATCGACCGATATTTTGGGCCCCATAACCCAGTTCGGATGTGCAATTGCTTGCGCCGGTGTAATACGCGCAAATTCTTCCAACGGGAGTTCACGGAATGGGCCGCCCGACCCGGTTAGCACTAATTTAGTCACGCCTTTTTGCGCAAGTCCCTCGGCATAACCGGTAGGTAAACACTGGAATATAGCATTGTGTTCGCTATCGATAGGAATCAATTCGGCCGCATTCTGGGCCACTTCATCCATGAACAAGGCCCCGGCCATCACCAGCGATTCCTTATTGGCGAGCAAAACCCGTTTGCCCGCCCGTACCGCAGCCAGGGTGGGTAAAAGCCCTATTGATCCAACTATCGAGGCTACGACTATGTCAACATTATCATCCCCGGCAACCTGTGCCAGCGCCTGCTCACCCGCAAGGACACGAGTTGCGCAACCGTTTAACAGTTGTGCGAGACGATCGGCACTTTGTTGATCACCCATCACCGCGTAAGTCGGACTGTGCTGCAGGCACAATTTAGCCAAAGCATCGGCACTGGTATTCGCCGTTAAGGCAAATACCGAATAGCTTTCAGGGTGCCTTGACACCACATCGAGCGTACTTTTTCCGATCGACCCGGTTGCACCCAGAATCGTCAACTGTTTCACTTAAACTGTACCCATTGCATAAAGTCCGCTAACAAACACTGGAGCCGCCGCAATTACGCCATCGATACGATCGAGCACCCCGCCATGCCCCGGCAATAATGTCCCGCTATCTTTGGCCCCGGCTTCACGTTTTAACACGCTCTCATACAGGTCACCTACCACCGATATAGCCGATGTAGCAAGACCAATCAGAATAAATTGCCATAACGTCAGTCCCCAACCATCGCTCAATTGATACACGATCAAGATCCAGATCAGATTACAGCCTATGCCTCCGAATACACCTTCCCATGTTTTACTCGGGCTAATGCCAGGCGCAAGTTTATGTCGGCCAAAGCGTCGACCGCAAAAATAAGCCCCGATGTCAGCTACCCAGACCAGCGTAAGCAGGTAGAGCAATATCCAGCCACCCTGATCGAGGTGCCGATGCATGAATACCAGCGTGTGCACGCATATCCATAAAGTCAGGCAACCCAAAAATAGGTGCAACCAACGCGCTTTCAACGACCAATGCCCGGAAAATCGATAGCGTAACAGGTAAGCTAAAATTGCAATCCAGATTAGCAATCCGGAAAACGATAGATAAATGCTGATCCGGATGCCCATTTCATTACTCGATATCCAAAATCCAAAAGCCATTAGTATTGCTATACCCATACCCATTTTTTGCATGGGTTTAGTGGTCAGCCCAAGCAGTTCACGAATAGCGAATAATAATACCAAAGCGAACAATATGGCGACCCAATTACTGTCGGCGAGTAATATGGTACTGACGAACACGAATGCCAGAATCAGTGCGGTAATAATGCGTTGCTTTAGCATTCGGCATTCAACTGATCGGTGGTTTTTCCGTAACGGCGTTGCCTTTGTGCATAGGTATCGAGAGCCTGCTGCATTTCCAGCTTGGAAAAATCTGGCCATAAAACCTCGGTAAAATAGAGCTCCGAGTATGCTAACTGCCAAAGTAAAAAATTACTGATGCGCTGCTCACCCCCGGTTCGGATAAATAAATCCGGATCCGGGGAATCTGAAAGTGATAGTCCGGACTCCAGTTCCGATTGATTGACCTGTTCCAGATTTAACTTATTGTTAACCAGTTTTTTAGCGATAGATTTAACCGCTCTTAGTATATCCCATTGACCACCATAGTTGGCCGCCACGTTTAGTGTCATTAATTGATTATCTACTGTGAGAAGTTCTGATTTTTGAATTTGTTTTTTCAAGGCATTTGAAAATGCTTCCCGATCACCAATAAAACGAATGCGAATATTATTCTGGTGCAATTCGGTGCTGTATTTTTCGAGGGACTGTAGAAACAGGTCCATCAAAATACTCACTTCGTCTTGTGGCCTGTCCCAGTTTTCACTACTAAATGCAAACAGCGTTAAATGCCTAACCCCCGCATTAGCAAAATATTCGATTGCTTGCCTGGTATTTTCAACCCCTTTTCGATGCCCGTAGGCTCGCGGCATCTTTCGATTTTTCGCCCAACGCCCATTACCATCCATAACAATGCAAACATGCTGGGGTATGGACGCCTTTGCTTTTAATTTCATTACCATAGCGGACAATCTGTACCAGCTGGAAGTCCCTAGATTTCCATCAACTCTTTTTCTTTCCCCTGTAACAACGATTCGATTTCGTCGGTCGATTGATTGGTTACCTGCTGGACAAGATCATGCCCCTTATGATCTTCGTCTTCGGAAATATCCTTATCGCTCAGCAAGGCCTTTAAATCATTGTTTGCATCGCGGCGTATATTGCGGACCGCTATTCGTGCATTTTCAGCTAATTCGCGTACTACCTTCACCAGTTCCTTGCGTCGCTCTTCGGTCAAGGGTGGCATAGGTACTCGAATTACGGTACCGGCAGTCGACGGATTCAATCCCAGATCCGAACTCATTATCGCCTTTTCAATTACCGAAACCATGCTTTTATCCCAGGGTGTTACCGCAAGCGTACGTGCGTCCTCTACGGTCAGATTAGCTGCCTGTCCAATCGGTACTTCACTACCATAATAATCAACCATAATATGATTGAGCAGGCTCACATGTGCTCTACCGGTTCTGATTTTCGTCAACTCGACCTGAAATGCCTCGATGCTTTTGTTCATTCGGTTCAAAGCATCCTGTTTAATATCGTTAATCATACAAAGTCTCTTTAGGTGAAACCCGTGTACCTACTTTTTCGCCTTTAGCCAGAGCCAACAATATACCGGGTTGATTAATATTACATACCACCATGTCCATAGCATTATCGTTGCACAGAATCATGGCCGCAACATCCATCACCGCCAGTCGTTGATCGATTGCCCTATCGAAATCGAGCTGTTCGAATTTAACCGCATCGTCATATTTGACCGGATCCTTATCGTAAATTCCATCAACCTTTGTCGCCTTGACCATCAAATCGGCCTGTATTTCAATCGCTCTCAGACTCGCACCGGTATCGGTGGTAAAATATGGGCTGCCAGTTCCGGCAGCAAATATTATAATTTCTCCATTCGAAATTCTACGACGTGCATCACGCTGAGTGTATCGATCACATACCTGAGGCATATCGAGCCCAGACATCACCCCGGCGCTGACTCCCAACTGTCGCAGGCTATCTTGTAAAGCCAGCGAATTCATCACCGTTGCGAGCATACCCATTAGGTCAGCGCTCACCCGATCGAGGCCCGATTTCGCGAGTTCGGCACCACGGAATATATTACCACCGCCAACAACTACACCCACTTCGACCCCGGCCTGTTGCAGGTTGCTTAATTCGACTGCCAGCTTACCGACAATTAACGGGTCTATGCCGAATTCATACTGCCCCATTAAAGCTTCGCCGCTTAATTTGACCAGTATTCGTTTATAATGCATATTCTTTCCAGTATAAAATAAAGGCCGCGTCTGCGGCCTTTAACTAATTACCCAATTGGGATGCCACTTCCGCAGCAAAGTCTTCTACTTTCTTTTCAATGCCTTCGCCTACCTCATATCGAATAAAACGAGAAATCGATGCACCCGCATTCGACAACAACTCACCGACAGTTTGATCAGAATCCCTATACTGTTGTCCCACTAGCGTCACTTCTGCCAGAAACTTGTTCAACCGTCCCTTGATTATTTTCTCGACTATCTCGGCTGGCTTTCCGCTATCCTGAGCCTGCGCAACTAAAATATTTTTTTCTTTTTCAATAAATTCTGTCGGAATTGACGATTCATCGACAAACTGAGGATTCATAGCGGCTATGTGCATCGCGATATTCCTGCCTATTTCAACTTCTGCGCTTGAGTCCACCAGCACGCCAATCCGACCATGGTGCAGGTACGAGGCCACACCCTGTTCGGACTCGATGATTTCAAACCGTCGAACCTGGATATTTTCACCCACCTTCGAAATCAGCGCCTGACGCGCTTCTTCTACCGTCAACCCACTGGTCAGCGACAATCCAGATAACGCTTCTACCGATGCGGGTTTTTGATCCAGCACAGTCTGTAATACCTGGTCCGCAAAAGCCTGGAAATTAGCGTCTTTGGCGACAAAATCTGTCTCCGAATTGATTTCCAGGATAACCGACAGCTTCCTGTCCTCGTTGGTCAGAGTCTTAATTATCCCGTCGGCCGCGACACGGCCTGCTTTTTTATCAGCCTTGGCCGCACCTGACTTTCTTAGGTGTTCTACTGCAGCTTCGATATCTCCATTGCACTCAACCAGGGCTTTCTTACATTCCATCATGCCCGACCCAGTTCGTTCGCGTAGTTCCTTTACTAAGGATGCTGTTATAGTCACTTAATACCTCAAATCAGATTAATGTCCTCTGAACTATCTATTGGCACGCTTTCAGAGATTGGGATAATTTTTAGATACGCCCTGATAATCCTGACAGGTGCGTTTGTAATTACTTGGTCTCGGCCTTCTTAGTAGCGGCCTTTTTTATCACAGTCTTTTTAGCAGCGGCCTTCTTAATAGTGGCCTTCTTAGAAGCGGCCTTCTTAGGGGCAGCTTTTTTTGGCACTGCCTTCTTGGTTGCTTCCGCTTCTACGGGCGCATCCTTAGATTCAGGCTGATCCTGATCTGACTCGACAGCTTCTACTGCTTCAGTTTCTACTGCTTCAACTTCTACTGCTTCAGCTTCTACCGCTTCAGCTTCTACCGCTTTAGCTTCTACTGCTTCAGCTTCTACCGCTTTAGCTTCTACTGCTTTAGATTCTACTGCCTCGGTTTTGACTGCTTCGACATTTTCAGCAGCTGGCGCCGATTTCCTGGTGGTAATTTTCACCGTTGGTTTTTTAGAGCTTTTGGTACTTTCAGTTTTAATTTCGACCATTTCGTCGTCACTGTCGACAGGCACAATAATACTTGCCTTACCAATCAAAATGGCATCGGCCGCAAGCCTGGTGTAAAGCTTAATGGCACGCATCGAGTCATCGTTTCCAGGCACGATATAGTCGATTTCATCTGGAGAATTATTCGTATCGACGATTCCAACGACAGGAATTCCGAGTTTGGTGGCCTCCCTAACCGCAATATTTTCATACCCAACATCAATCACAAATAACACATCGGGTAAACCGCCCATTTCCTTTATACCACCAAGGGTTTTATCCAGCTTGTTTCGCTCGCGAGACAATTGCAGAATTTCTTTCTTACTAATATTATCGTAGTTGGCACTCGTCTCCATCTCTTCCAGCTCTTTAAGCCGTTTTATCGAGGCGCGCACAGTACGGAAGTTGGTCAACATACCGCCCAACCAACGATTATTGACGTAGGGCATGCCACAACGTTGGGCTTCCTGCTTGACTGCATCGCTCGCAGCGCGTTTAGTGCCAACAAACATGACCTTACCTTTTTTAGACGCGACCTTGCCCAGGTAATTAACCGCATCCTTGCACATCGGCATGGTTTGCTCGAGATTGATGATATGAATTTTATTGCGCTCCCCAAAAATAAAAGGCGCCATCTTGGGGTTCCAGAAACGGGTTTGGTGGCCGAAATGCACACCCGCTTCCAACATTTCACGCATGGTAACGTCAGACATAAGTTTCTCCAGATGTCAGTCTTGGATAATCGATTTTTAGCTGGACTATCCGGGGTTAAGCCTCCACATATCCGCCGATTACGACCTAATCTCTGGTGAAATTCAGGCACCCATAATCGCGTTCAAAATATGTGTGTGTCGTTTTGAAAAAGCCTGAACCATTCAGGATTTCCAATAATTTGCTTTCAATGTTGCCGAAGGCGCGCGCTTTATACCATAATCCCCTACATCCAACAACCAGGCTGAGTAGTATTATGGGCGTTATAATCAAAACGGCGGAGGAAATCGACAAAATGCGCGTGGCCGGGCGCCTGGGTGCAGAAGTATTGCGCATGATCGAGCCCCATGTTCAGGTAGGGATTACCACCCAGGAACTCAACGACATATGCCACGATTACATGGTAAATGAACAACAGACTATTCCTGCACCGCTTAATTATCGTGGATTCCCACGCTCGATCTGCACTTCGGTCAATCACGTGGTGTGCCACGGCATACCGGCCGATAAGAAACTCAAAAACGGCGATATTATCAATATTGATATCACCGTAATTAAAGATGAATTTCATGGCGACACCAGTCGCATGTTCATGGTCGGAAAACCATCGATTCAGGGGAAGCGCCTGATCAGGATAGCCTACGAATGCCTGAAACTGGGTATCGAAATGATCAAGCCTGGCGTTCGTCTCGGCGATATTGGTCACGCAATCCAGACCCATGCGGAAAAAAATTATTGTAGCGTAGTACGTGAGTATTGCGGCCATGGCATAGGTCGTGTTTTTCATGAAGACCCGCAAGTGCTGCATTACGGCAATCCGAATACCGGTCTGGTACTTGAACCCGGCATGACCTTTACGATCGAGCCTATGCTCAACCTCGGCAAGCGACAAGTCAGATTGTTACCCGATGACTGGACCGTGGTAACCAAGGATCATAGCCTTTCAGCACAATGGGAACACACCAATCTGGTTACCGACGATGGTTTTGAGGTGTTAACTCTACTACCGAACAGCTCGCTATAATAAGCAACATGCCAATGGACATAGACTGCTACCTGGCTCAGGCCGATTCTCCACAAGGAATGATCGTGGCTCCGGTCATCGATGGACTACGGGAAGCAAATGATCGCATTTACCGGGATTTCGACCAGGGTGTCACGCCCGATATTCTGGTGCGCCAGAAATCCGATTTAATCGATCACGTACTCCGCCATTGTTTCAAAGCGATGGTTGATAGTGGAAACCCAGGATCATGCGATTTGATCGCGGTTGGCGGTTATGGACGATCGGAGTTACTTCCCGGCTCAGACATTGATTTGATGATCTTAGTCGATAAAAAGCCGAGTAGGGAAATACAACAAAAACTATCCATTTTTTTGACTTTTCTATGGGATATCGGACTCGAAGTCGGACACAGCGTGCGTACCATTAAAGATTGTGTTCGCGAAGGAAAGGCCGACATTACAGTGATAACTAATATGATCGAATCGCGCCTGGTTTATGGGGATGAATCTCGCTACCAGCGCTTTCAGGATGCCATTTCACCGCACAGGATTTGGTCATCTCGACGGTTTTTCGAAGCCAAACTGGAAGAGCAACACAATCGTCATCTACGCTACAACGATACTGCATACAACCTCGAACCCAATATAAAAGAAGGGCCGGGAGGGCTACGAGATATTCAGATCATTGGATGGGTCGCAAAGCGCCATTTCGGAGCCAAATCGCTACGCGAGCTAGTCGACTACGAATTTCTCACCGAGACAGAATATCAACTGTTAAGTGCGGGACAAAATCACCTGTGGAAAGTGCGCTTCGCCCTACACCGCCTGGCGAAAAGGCGTGAAGATCGCCTGCTATTTGACTATCAAAACCAGTTAGCGGAAGAATTTGGTTTTACCAAGGGTGAGCACAATCTCGCGATCGAGCAATTCATGCAGCAATATTACCGCACGATCATGGAGCTCGAGCGATTGAACGAAATGCTGCTACAGATTTTCAGGGAAGAAATACTGCTGACCGATACACAAAAAAAGGTCACTCCGATCAACGAACGATTCGTGCTACGCAATAAATATATCGAAGTTCGACACCCAGACGTGTTTAAACAACACCCTCCGGCACTGGTCGAATTATTTTTACAGATATCTATAAATGAACAATGTGAGGGTGTCACTGCGTCTACTATACGCCTGGTGCGCGAACACCTGTACCTGATCGATGAGGCATTCCGCAGTAACAAAGAAGTCAATCGACTTTTTATGCAACTAATGAGTGCACCCAATGGGTTGACACACCAGATGCGCCGGATGAATTCGTACGGATTTCTGGCCGCGTATATCCCGGCATTTGGCAAGATTACCGGGCGTATGCAGTACGATCTATTCCACGCTTATACAGTCGATCAACACACTATATTCGTGATTCGAAATTTACGCCGATTTGCGCTGGAAAAACACGAAGACGAGTTTCCATTTTGCAACCTGGTCTTTAGCAAACTGGAAAATCCATGCCTGCTCTATCTGGCGGCACTGTTTCACGATATCGCCAAGGGTCGCGGCGGCGACCATTCGGTCACTGGCGCTGATGAAGCGACCCAGTTTTGCCTGCAGCACAATTTGAATCGCAAGGAAATCCGTATCGTTTCACAACTGGTGCGTGATCATTTACTGATGTCGGTAACCGCTCAACGTAAAGATATCAGCGACCCGGATGTAGTGCGTGAATTCGCCAGAAAGCTGGGTAGCATGAATATGCTCAACTACCTGTACTTGCTGACCGTCGCCGACATTCGCAGCACCAATCCGAATCTCTGGAATAACTGGAAAGATGCGCTGTTGAAGCAATTATACCATTCCGCCAAACAGGTTATCCGGCGCGGAATCGACAATGCGCCCGACATTGAGAATATCATCCAGGAAAACCGCGACGCCGCTTTCGAGGTCATGGCTGATTTGCCCTACAGCCTGGATCAGATCAATGCGTTATGCGACCAGCTCCCAGGGGATTATTTTTTGCGGCATCATCCGCTAGAAATTGAATGGCATGTAAAAACGATTTTAGGTAATCCAGGCAAGCAGACGCTGGTCAATATCCGTCAGGCCAAATACACAAAAACCACCAAGGTATTCGTATACAGCGACGAATTTCCCTATGTGTTTTCGCAGGTAACGGGGACTCTCGGCGCACTTGGACTGAGTATTTTAAACGCAGAAATATTCAGCACTAAGGACAATAAGGTAATGGATACCTTTATTATTCAGGATCAGCACAACCAGGCGATCACCGACACGGCGACGATTAAACTGATCGAGGAATCACTCGTCGAAGCCCTCAAATCCAGGACTATCTACCAGGGAAAGTCCACCAGGCGTACACCGAGACTATTGAAGGCTTTCGACCACCCGACCGAAATTCACTTCGAACAGGACACTTTGAATAACCGCACCATCATGGAAATCAGCGCCCGCGATATGCCAGGCCTTTTATCGGTGATCGCCAACGTGATCGCAAGCCTGGAAATCAATATTTCGCACGCCAAAATTTCGACGCTGGGTGAAAAAGTCAACGATATTTTTTACCTCACCGCACCCGACGGAAAACATATTTCCGACCAGTCGCTGCTGGATCGACTCAAAACGAATATAATCGAGGCACTGGAAGCCAAAAAGGCGGCTTAGGAATCGTCTAGCACGACAGAGTATGAACTTCAGGGTATATAGGGCTAAAATTTAAGATCTACCCCGTGTTATAGGGTGGAGCCTCAAGGCTTTAATAAACCCTGCTCTATTAATCGTTTGCTGGCAGCGCGTTTTGCTATAGAAAACGCTATTTTTTGTTCAGAACTCATGCGTTTGCGCCTGGCTTTTCTTTTATTTAACAATACTTCTTCGGCATAAATGTCCCTATCATAATAAATATAAATTCTGATTGTTCCCTTTTCTGATCTACCTATACCGACTCTTCACCTACCGACAGTATTTCTTAACCCGTTATACGTTTTGTTTTACAACCGGTGACATTTTCCACCCTAAAAATTCTATTAAGATCAATGACGAGATTGTGTAACTTTTTACTCAGTGGCATATAGCCTCGAGATTCAATGTCTTTATCCACTTCGTTTGGGAAAATCAATTTAAAATTATTTTGGTTCGCCAACTGCGTTAATGCCTTTTTTAATGTGGTTGAATCTGCATTTAATGCAACTATGGGGTCGCATTGGGCAATACGCTGTTCGCCTGCAACCACCGCTAAGGAAAGCATAGTGAGTAAATAAAATAGAGCGTTCTTCATTTTGAACATACTTTATTCATAAAGGATTTACCAGATCGAGCAATTCGTCGATCATTACTCGATACAGCACCTATCTAGCAAATAACATTATGTAATTAGGCTGTCGAACTTGCGTAACACTAGCGGTTCGCACGATACGATCCGATTCATAAAAACGCAGGCAATTTTTATCCTAGTCTAAACCGATGTAGTCAATTAAACGCATCGACTGATATTCCTGGTGAACACTACAATCTTTATCTCGATTTAATGCACTACTGGGAAGAATTATTGCGCTGCCTGGCCTACAGCATTAAATGTGAAGAATTAATCGGTAATCGGGAAATCGAAACCTCCGCGATTGACTCATTATTGAAGGAAACGTAACCTGCCCTTCTCCAATTTCGAGAGCGTCACTCGCGAATAGCCACAATGATCATTACCAGCATAGAAACTTTCAGCAATGAATATGTGGCATTGGTACGGGTGCGCACCGACGAGGGCGACGAAGGCTGGGGGCAGGCATCGCCCTACAACGCCGATATTACCGCGCAGTTGGTGCACCGTCAGGTCGCCTGTCACGTTCTGGGGATGGATGCGTCAAATATTGAAGCCATTACCCAGGCCGTGATCGAACGCGAGCATAAATTCCAGGGTACTTATTTATACCGCGCCCTGTGCGGAGTCGATACGGCGCTCTGGGATATACGCGGCAAGCGTGCAGGTAAGAGTGTCAGTGCGCTGCTTGGAGGCTCGGTATCGAGTTTTCCGGTATATGCTTCGAGTATGCAACGAGGAATCACACCACAGCAAGAAGCCGAGCGAATGCTCGCACTGAAAGAACAATTCGGCTACCGATCTTTCAAATTTCGAATCGCACGCGAATGTGGCCACGACATCGACCAGTGGCCAGGTAGAACTGAGGAAATTGTAGCGTTAATGCGAAAAAAGCTCGGTGACGAAGTCAACCTGATGGTCGATGCCAACAGTGGTTATTCCCCAGAAAAAGCAATCGAAGTTGGACGTATGCTCACCGACTATGGGATCAACCATTATGAGGAGCCTTGCCCATACTGGGAACTGGACTGGAGTCGGCAGGTAAGCGACGCACTCGACATCGATGTCACTGGCGGCGAGCAGGACAATAACATGATCGTCTGGAAACAAATGATAGATACCCGCGCGGTGGACATCGTCCAGCCCGACATTTGTTATATGGGCGGTATCACGCGTACTCTGCAGGTAGCAGAAATGGCCAAACAGGCAGGAATTCCATGCACTTTACATTCGGCCAACCTGTCGTTAGTCACATTGTTTTCGATCCATTTCATGGCAGCGATCGAAAATGCAGGAAAGTACGTGGAGTTTTCAATCGAAGGGCTGGATTACTACCCCTGGCAGGATCGTATTTTCACCCCTGGATACAAAATCAGCGGTGGCGAGGTGAGCCTGTCAGACAAACCCGGCTGGGGTGTAGAGATTAATCCAGAATGGATGGCGCTCGCAGATTATCAGGCCAGTTATCACGCATCGCGTTTTTAAAGATTACCGATGCTTCTCGCAAGCTTTTTATCCCCGTCGCTAAAGTTGACTAATACCATGCCGCTGTATTTATTATCCTTGTAGAATACGACCCGGAATTGGTTCGCCTGCCTGTCTACCGAAAATCGGGGAAAGATTTGAACCTTGCGGATAGTTAAGCCGGTTTCGTTGCGCTACCAGCTATTAATGCCAGTTAGGCTATAAATGATTTTGGACTGTGTGGTGTATCTCCCGCCGTGAGCGGTTCACCCGTGGGCAGCATATCCGGGTGGTGCGAACGAGTAGGGTAAGTTATCGGCCACTAAGTATTGCCTGGCTACCAGTGACAGGCCGATAGCACTAAAGTAGGTGAGAAGCTTTGTTCGCGTAGTAAACACTAACACCCCTGGTAAAATGTTCAATTCAGCATAGCTGAGTTTAACCAATTATCAACATGCTAATGTAAAATACTATTTTTAAGGGTATAGCGAAAACGGTGATTATGCCTATCATGCTAGCAAGTACCAACAACTCACCGAGATAACCGATGACCATACATAACTCTATTCTAGAAACAATTGGCAATACCCCAATGATAAAGCTGAATAAGTTTGATACGGGGCCATGCGAATTATTCATTAAGCTTGAATGCCAGAACCCAGCGGGATCGATCAAGGATCGCATCGCTGTAGTGATGATCGACAAGGCTGAGAAGGAAGGGAAATTAAAACCAGGCGATACCATCATCGAAGCGACAGCGGGAAATACCGGCCTCGGCCTTGGCCTGGTCGCTGCGCAAAAGGGATATAAGTTAATCCTGGTTATCCCCGACAAAATGAGCCCCGATAAGATTCGGCATATTCGCGCCATGGGTGTCGAGGTTCGCCTGACACGCTCTGATGTGCAAAAAGGCCACCCGGAATATTACCAGGACTTTGCAGAACGACTGGAAAAGGAAATTCCCAACTCATATTGGATCGACCAGTTTTCCAACCCTAACAACCCACTCACGCATGAAATCAGTACAGGCCCGGAAATTCTCGAACAAATGGATGGTAAGATCGATGCGATGGTAGTCGGTGTTGGTTCCAGTGGCACAGTAACGGGCCTGGGTAGGTTCTTTAAGAAATCCGCGCCCCAGTGTGAAATGATTCTGGCGGACCCTGAGGGTTCGATCCTTGTCGAAATGATCGAGACTGGCGTAATGCCAAAGGCCACAGGATGGTTAGTCGAAGGTATAGGCGAAGATTTTGTACCATCGATCTGTGATCTGAGCCTGATCACCAAAGGCTATACCATTCCCGACCGGGAGGCTTTCCAGATCCAGCGCAAATTACTGAAAAAAGAAGGCATCATGGCCGGTTCTTCAACCGGAACCCTGCTCGCCGCAGCACTCCGATATTGTCGGGAACAAACCACACCCAAGCGCGTCGTCACACTTGCCGGTGATACCGGAAACAAGTATTTGTCGAAATCTTTCAACGATTCGTGGCTAGCCGACCAGGGATTATTGACCCGGGAAGAATTTGGAGACCTGCGGGATTTAATAGCGCGTCCGGCAGATACCGGTGACATCGTAACGGTTACTCCATCAGATAATTTAGTCACTACCTACAAGCGCATGCGTATGTTCGATGTTTCGCAACTCCCAGTACTCGAAGACGGCAAGGTCGTGGGCCTGATCGACGAGTCAGATATCCTTCTGGGAATCTATAAGGACGAGCTAAAGTTTGAAAAAGAAGTGTCGGAAGTCATGGTCACTGAGCTTGAGATTATCGATCCATCCGCCAGTATCGACTCCATTTTGCCCCTGTTTAAGAAAGACAAGGTTGCAATAGTCGCAGATAACGATACTTTTTACGGCCTGATTACCCAGATCGACCTAATTAACCATTTACGCAAAGCGGCTCTATAAAAGCCCATCGTTGCCAGGAAGTTTCGGATAGTACCCTGCCTCGTCGATCAAGCCCACACCGGAGCCAATTGCGAGGTCGAACGTAGATAACCACCAGGAAATATATATCTACGAACCCAGGCACCAGCCGGTCGAGGGCTCCCCATTCTGGCGATTGCATGAATTAACGCAACATCATCGAATTTTACCTGTTCCGACGAAATTTCCCCCGCTTGCTCAAGCACGAAAACCCTATTTTTGACTTCCTGAGAAAAACATTATTTAATGATCTCGAATCCAGGTAGCACTTAAATAAACCCGATTCAAGCCGTTCTCCCGGTTACCCGCTCGACTATTGGATGATTCGTAGCGCCGGTGAGTAATCCATATTAAGTTGTTAAACGAATTAGCCCGGGATCCAATCGATGGATATGCAACGTCTGCTCACCAGCCTCAGTTCCAAAATAATCGTCCAATTTGGCATCGTCGTGGTCGCATTAGGCATAGTTATCGCCTGGCAGTCTGATTTTATTTATCAGTTTTATTTCGCAAACCAGCTCACTAAAACTGGCCTCATTATCAATAGCATGATCCTCCTACTGTGGGTTTCCGGCATGCTCAATATCCTGTTCCACTTGTATCGATACAAACAGGAAGAAAAAACCATCGCAGGGTTTGCCACTAATATTGAACGGTTTCAGGCAGATTTAGCCAAAGGTTTGGCACCGGAATCGATTCTCGCTAAACGCTACACAACCATGCAATCAATTCAGGCTGAGGGTGGTGAAATAAACCATAGCGCGCTTGCCGCAATGCTCAGTGCCGACGAGGGAACCAAAATTGGTCTGGTCAGATTTATCAATAACATCCTGATACTAACCGGTGTGTTCGGGACCATTGTGGCGCTCTCTATCGCCCTGGTAGGTGCTTCCGATCTTATCGATTCGGCGTCAGGTAGTCTCGGGGGCATGGGGCTCGTGATCCATGGTATGTCGACGGCACTATCGACCACGATAACTGCCATCGTCAGCTACATTATATTTGGTTATTTCTATACACGCCTGATCGATGTTCAAACCCATTTTATCAGTGGTATAGAACACATTACCTCGGTTTACCTGCTGCCTCAATTCATCAAACGCAGCGACGAAATTGCTTACAAAATAGGTGATTTGATCAAATCCCTGCTTCACGCTGCCGATAAGCTACAAGATACCCAGGAGGTCTATTACGCAACGGCGATCAACATGAAGGAAGTAATAGCCGGAAACCAGGATCAAATTGACCAGTTCAGCAAAGAATTGACTGATATAAAATCTCTATTACGAGAAGGCTTCCGCTTGCCTGTTGCTCGTTCAGATAACGAGTAACAGACTGGATTAGCTCATGCATTCCAGTTTCGCTACCATCGGACAAAGACACTACGGCGACAGCGGCGATAATAGCTTCTGGCCATCGTTCACCGACATTATGATGGTGATCACGATGATCTTCCTGATGGCAACCAGTCTGTTAATCGTTCGAAACTGGCAGTTAGTCGCAGAATTACAACTGAGTGTGGCTGCAGAACAGATTGCAGCACAAATAATCGAGTCTACCACTGAGGTTAACGCAACACTGGAAGAAAGACTGACCAACGCGGAACAGGCCAATTCAATATTACGCCTGCGTATAATGCAAAAAGACGAAGCCTTACTGGCTGCGAACGAGACTCTGAATCAGCAGGATTTAACTATTGCTACACTGCGAGCCGAAAATACCGGACTCCAGGAATCGCTGCAGCGAGCCAATACAGCAATAACCACTGCGAATCTCGAAATCGAGTCAGCGAATACCCGATACCAATCCCTGTCCAGGCAACTCGCTGATCTTAACAAACAACTCACTGCAGTAAACAAACAGGTCGAACAGCAACAAATCGAAAACGAAAATACCCTAATGAAGCTCGATCTGGCAAAAAGTGGAATCAAAGCCCTGACCGCCGCCAGTCGGACTCAACTAGAGGACATTGCCAGCCTGACACAGGAAAAACAGGCTATCAGTCGAGATTTGGCACGATACAATCAGCAATTACTAACACTCAAAGGCGAGTACGAAGTCGTCAAGTCCAAATACGAAGAACTGATTAGACCGGCACGTTCCGCAAAAGGAAAATACATAGCCGAGGTTTATTACATCAATAGTGAAAGCGGCAAGATTATTCGTTACCGTCAACCGGGCGATATCGGCTTTACCACACTGTCATTGTATGAAGTCGAAATGCGCCTGACCCGGCTCAAGGCCGAAAAAGGCAAAGAGCTCTACGTGAAAATAATCATCCCAGAGAACAGCGGCTTAACCTATAGCGAAGCCTGGAACTTCATGCGCAATTTACTGGTTAAGTACGATTATTATTACCAGGAATAAAAGGCAGCTGTTACAATCTCGCGCCATCGTCCCCGTGGCACAATTGGATAGCGCGACGCCCTCCTAAGGCGTAGGTTGCCCGTTCGAACCGGGCCGGGGACACCATTTCACTTTATAATTCAATAACTTACAAATCTATCGGATTCAGGAATAGCGATAATCATGACATGCCAATAATATGCCAATGTTAGGATAGAGAAACCCGCCAGGCCGAACCGTAGCGCTTTAATAGGAATTGATTAAAATATTATCTGCAAAAAAACTGAAAATATTTATTTGTTGTAAACTACGACGCAGAGGGATTTATAATGAAAAAAAAGACTGGGAGAGTGCTTTGACAAAAATAAT
>JADFJT010000147.1 GCA_022566015.1 Pseudomonadota bacterium
GTTCGTCAAGCATTGGAGTACCATGTTTATCCATCGTACTTTCTCCGGTTAAATCAGGTCGGCTTCAAATTGCGCATGCAGTAACTCATAGTTATCGCACGATAATACATAGAAGCAAGCTTAGACTGTACCGATTACACTCACCATTCACCTGATGGGAGAGGCATACCCCGCTTGTTTACCCCGATAGAGATATACCTCTAAGGTGGGTTTAATCGTTAGGATTTACTTCCATGAATATAATGCTTAATTAAACCCAATTGCAAGCTTTCAACCTATCCCATCAATCTGATTTCGATACCTGGTCGAAATGGAAACTATCGCTTTATTCATCGCAAGGTATCGAGCGATTGAGAAAGGTCATTGAAATTGATCCCGATGCGCCATTCGAGAAAGCGCAGCTGACTAAATTGCGTCAAAATATCGATGATTTCAACTTTGCATTTTATCGCATTATAAATTGTAGCAATTTCGATTTAAACGCCTTATCCCTGCTAGGCAAACAATTTGGACTGTTTGAACTGGATGCCAATTTGTGCGCCGAGGAAGATCGAATGACTATTCTGACCGATCATACGAGCCAGGATGACTCAAATAAACATCGGCAAAGATATATACCTTATAGCAACAAAGTACTGAACTGGCATTCGGACGGATACTACAATCCCCAGCATCAACGTGTACGAGCTTTTATTCTGCATTGTGTCCAACCAGCTAGTAGTGGAGGTGGTAATAGTTTCATAGACCCTGATATCGTCTATATTTTACTGAGACAGGAAAATCCAGCCTTTATCGAAGCGCTGGCCAACCCCGAAGTGATGCTGATTCCTGAAAACAGAGACGATAAGGATATATTGCGGCCTGAAACTTCAACCGCCGTATTTCAGGTATCGTCAGATTATGCGATCCTCGACATGCGCTACAGCCAGCGAAAAAAACATATCATCTGGCGTGACGATTCCCTGACCCAGCAAGCGCTGTCCTGCCTCAACGAATTGCTCGGCAAGAAATCGAAATGGCATATCGATTACCGCCTGAAAGCTGGAGAGGGTATAGTGAGCAACAATGTGTTGCACCAGCGCGAAGCCTATAACGACGATACAGGCAATCGGCGAGTCTATTATCGGGCACGGTATTATGGCCGAGTCACAATAACCTGAGAGGACCACATGTTATATCTCAGTGAAATTTTGATCCAAAACCCTGACTTTGAGTCATTCGAAGAGTTGAAGCAGGCTATCGTCGATCGTGCGAAACAACAGGGCGAGCTGTTTTTTCGCATGGATATAAAACCGCCATATTTGGATACGCCACCAGCCTGGGAGGATCAACTCGAAGCCATTTTTACCTCGGTCAGATAATCAGGAAAGATAATGATGTACTGGCAAGAGAACGAAGGCGATTCGAACAGCTTTCAAATACCAAAAGATGTTGTAGATCTGGTATTTGCGATCCAGTGCAAAATCCTGCCGCTCGATCATGGGAATGCGCTGCAGCAAGCTGTGGTTGAGAGCATTCCGTGGATTAGCGATGAACCCCAGGCGGCTATTCATCAAATTCACGTGGCAGAGTCGGCGAACGGCTGGAATCGGCCCCAGGATCCATCGAGCGAATTGCTCTGGCCCTCGCGCCGAACTAGACTGGTACTCAGAGTACCGCAGCATCGGGTGGAAGATTGCCAGTCTCTCACCGGTAGAACTCTCGATATTAACGGTCATGAATTGACTGTAGGTCCAGCTAAAGAAAAATTGCTCAGCAAGTTAACCACGATATTTGCGCGCTATGTCGATACAGAGGGAAGCGATCAGGATCAAATTTTTATTCAGGGTATGGCAGACATTTTACAACAGCGAAATATTCACGCTAAAAAGATGATGAGTGGTCTGCTGGTAAAACACGATACTGAAGAGGGACATTTATTGACCCGTAAACTAATGCTGGCGGGATTGAGTATCGAAGATTCGGTTCGATTGCAACAACAGGGTATAGGCAACAGGCAATTGATGGGAATCGGTATATTTCTGCCGCACAAAGGGATAGACGCGGTCAAGCCGAGCTAACCAGGGAGTGATTCCCCGGCTATCACTATAGTGATAGTGACTCAGTGGGTTAAAAAGACTATATTTCACCCATAATTTACCAGGAGTTTATCGGTATGCCCGACAAAAAGGCCATGATTGCCGAATTAATCGCAATGCAAAAAAAGTTTATCGAGTATGAACACGAACATGGTATCGAAATGAAGGACTATTTCGCCCCCGAGCCAGGTCACTTTCTGGAAGGATTTAAGGAGTCCTTTAACGAAAAAGCGTTGGAATTAGCCGAGGTCGCACATAAGGAAAAAGGATCGCATACCTAAGGATTCTCCGATCAATTCATTCCCGTATTAGGGTGTAGGACAATCTCCGAATAAATCAGATATTCCCCAGGCTTTCTAGCTTTTACATTTCCACCCAACGCCGCACCAGATTATTAAAACTGGCCGATACCTTGTTGCTGACTTTGCTTCCCGGCTGCTCCGTCAGCAGTATCTCTCTGGCCTGATTCAATTCAAATAGCAGCTCACGTTTGCCTGCATCGCGGATCGAACTCTGAATCCAGCTCACCGCAACATACCGCGTTCCCGAACTAACCGGGGCGACATAGTGACGACTGGTAGAAGGGTAAAAAACTGCACACCCGGCATCGAGTTTGATGCTACGCTCACCACCTGGCTCTACGATAATCAATTCACCACCACCGTATGCTTCTCTTGACGAGAGAAAAATCGTTAGAGAAATGTCGCTACGGTAAAGGTCATTCCCACCCATGACCGGGTCGTCAACATGTTCTCCATATTCCATCCCTTGTTGATAACGAACATACAGGGGCGCAGCGATACGTTTCGGCCAGCAAATCGCCCGGTAGTCAGGATGTCGAACCAGATTGCCCATCACAATTTCATTCAGGGTTTTGATGTCAACCGAATCAGCCTGCAATTCCTGGTTATTCTTAACCCGTCCAGCATCGCTACCGGCACTTAGTTTCCCATCCTGGTAGGTAGCCGACTCCAGTAATCCGGTTACTGTCTCAAGTTCCGTTTTGGAGATCAAATTATCGATAGTGATTATCATTCCGACTACATTAGCACCCAGAGAAATAAATTAATATAAAGACAAAATCTGTTTTATTTTACGCCTTCTCCCTCTGGGACGCCTACAGGGATGTAGGTGGTAGAGTAACGCACGGAGCAGTTACCGAGATGGTTGGGTTGAGGGAAACATAATCCGTTATACTTTCGGGAACCTACTGATGAAACCTTCTTATGGCCGAAGATTACCGCGACAAAGCACTCGAATATCATATGAAGCCGACGCCCGGCAAGTTGCGTATTGAAGCGACCACGCCTCTTACGTCGGCGCAGGACCTGGCACTGGCTTACTCGCCCGGCGTAGCTTATCCCTGTGAAGAAATCGCCGCCGATCCGCTGACTGCCCGTCTGTATACCGCTAAGGCCAATCTGATTGGAGTTGTTACCAATGGAACCGCGGTACTCGGCCTCGGTGATATTGGCAGCCTCGCCTCTAAACCTGTGATGGAAGGCAAGGCCGTGCTGTTCAAGCGATTTGCCGGAATCGACGTATTCGATATAGAGATTGACGAGTCCGATCCGCATTTACTGGCCGAAACCATTGAGCGGCTGGAACCAACCTTCGGCGGCATTAACCTGGAAGACATCAAGTCACCAGACTGTTTTTACGTCGAAAAATATTTGCGCGAACGCCTGTCGATACCGGTTTTCCACGACGACCAACACGGCACCGCCATCGTGGTAGCTGCGGCGATGAAAAGCGCGCTCGATGTGGTTGGTAAAGATATTACCAAAGTTAAACTGGCAGCTTCTGGTGCGGGTGCCGCCGCTATATCTTGCCTGAATTTGCTGGTTTCAATGGGCCTGGATAAAAATAATCTGATTGTCTGCGATTCGTTGGGCGTGGTTTACCAGGGGCGAACCGAATATATGGATGAATACAAGGCGGCTTTTGCCAGAGATACGCCAATGAGGACTATGAAAGAAGCCATCGTCGGTGCTGATGTTTTTCTGGGCCTGTCGGCGGGCAATATTGTCAAACCTGAAATGATCGATTCGATGGCTAAAAAGCCCATTGTATTTGCATTGGCGAATCCAGTACCGGAAATCAGCCCGGAAGAAGTAAAAAAAGTACGCCCTGACGCGGTGGTAGCTACCGGCCGATCCGATTATCCAAATCAGGTTAATAACGTGCTGTGCTTTCCCTTTTTGTTCCGTGGTGCTTTGGATGTAGGCGCCACCCAGATCAACGAAGCGATGAAAATAGCTTGTGTGGACGCTATTTCCACGCTTGCACGCGCAGGCACCAGTGACGTAGTTGCCAATGCCTATCACGGGGAATCGTTGACTTACGGCCCCGAATACCTAATCCCCAAACCATTTGACCAGCGCCTGATTCTAGAAATTGCACCGGCAGTGGCACAGGCAGCAATGGATTCCGGTGTGGCGCAGAATCCGATTGAGGATTTTGTCGCCTATCGACAAAAACTCGTTGCATTTGTATTTCGGTCCGGCTTGTTTATGAAACCGGTATTCGATATGGCGCGTGAAAACCCTCGCACAGTGGCCTTTGCCGAAGGCGAAAACATTACGGTTTTGCAGGCAGTGGACAATATTGCGCAGGAAAAACTCGCCTATCCAGTGGTGCTGGGTCGGCTCGACGAAATTAATCGTCTCATCTCTGAAAACGGATTAAACCTGATACCGGGCGAACACTTTGAAGTATTCGAATACGAAGATGACGAAAGCTGGTGCTCAGAATACCATTCGATTACCGAACGCCAGGGCAAAACGGTTCTCGAAGCGCGTGAAATGATTCGTAACAATACTACGATTCAGGCCGCTATGATGGTCAAAATGGGTAAGGCAGAAACGATGATTTGCGGCACTATCGGTCGATTCCACCGTCATCTCGAAAGACTACTCAGTGTTTCACAACAAGGTGATGGTATAAATGAAGTGTCTACTTTGAGCGGGCTCATTCAGAGCCAGAACACAATATTTATTTGCGATACGCAGGTTACGCCAGATCCCTCGGCCGAAGCACTTGCAAAAATGACGATTAGTGCCGCAGAAGAAGTGAGACGATTCGGTTTAAAACCCAAAGTAGCCTTATTGTCACACTCTAATTTTGGCAGTCGTAATTCAAATTCATCCCAAAAAATGCGCGCAGCCCTGAAATTGATTAAGGCACTTGATCCCGATTTGATGGTCGAAGGTGAGATGCACGCCGATTCAGCCATGTCGCCGACTATCCGTAGCAGGATATTTCCTAATTCGAACCTGGAGGGTGTCGCTAATTTGCTCATCATGCCGAACCTGGACTCTGCCAATATAACTGCCAACCTGCTTAAGGTCGTGGGTCGCTGTGTATCGATCGGACCCATTCTCCTCGGATGCCATATTCCGGCGCATATAGCC
>JADFJT010000148.1 GCA_022566015.1 Pseudomonadota bacterium
AGACTGATGTTGCTTGAACAGGAATAAACAGGCCCGCTCACCGAACAACTCGAAAAGGCCCCGCTACCGATATCCACCGGCAGGCTGTAACTGACAGCAAAGCCAGCCTGGCTGAAGACAATCAGCGGCAAAGCCAGCAAACAGCTTGTTAATCGCTGTCGTAGTAGATTTCGCATCGGCACCCGTTAAAAAATGTATATATTAAGTATAATCAAGCATTCTCGTGGGCGTTCGTAAACTATCTTAATAAATGCACGATTTTCGATGGAATAGGTACAATTTACGACGAATGGCACTCTTTTTGGTCTAATTTCGCATAAATTCGAAAGTTTTATTGTCGAAAGCTAAAAAACTGCTCGATTACTGGCCCACTCTATTGCATATTTATATTTTTATTCATAAGCCTTTTATTTGCCGGATCAATTAGTTATGGCGAAGTCTAAAAGTACAATTCAACATATCAGTGCGCTCGATGCCGAGGCAATGATTCAGGAAAAACCCCAGTCAGCGTTTATCGACGTGCGCTCAGATATGGAGTACCTGTTCATCGGTCACCCCAGGGGCGCGGTAAACATAGCCTGGATCGACGAACCCGACTTCCTGGTAAACCCCAATTTCGAACGCGCGGTACGCAAGTTGATCCTCGGCGGGGTGATCGAATACTCAGAGCACGACAGCGTGCCGGTGATTTTGATTTGCCGTAGTGGTAACCGTTCCAAGGAAGCAGGCATTCTTTTAATCGAACATGGCTTTAAACACATCTACAACATAAAGCACGGTTTTGAAGGCGAACTGAATAACGATCACCATCGCAGCACACTCGGCGGCTGGCGCCATGATAATCTGCCCTGGGAGCAATGTTAGATCAAATATTCATTCGGTTGTATGCGTCGAGTGCAGCAACCTTATAAGCTTCAGCCAGTGTCGGATAATTGAATACCGTTTGCACAAAATAATCCAGCGTGCCACCAAGTGCAATCACCGCCTGTCCGATATGCACCAGTTCAGTCGCCCCTTCGCCTACGATGTGCACACCCAGTACTTTCTGAGTTTCGATCGAAAACAGCATCTTCAGCATACCTTCGCGTAGCCCAATAATCTGTCCGCGCGCGGTCTCGCGAAATCGTGCTATTCCTATCTCGTAAGGGATTTCTTTTTCACTACATTCCTGTTCGGTGAGTCCAACCATACTAATTTCTGGAACCGAAAAAATACCGTAGGGAAACAATTCTGGCTGACTATGCACCTCAGCGCCGAAAGCATGGCAGGCGGCATGCCTGCCCTGCTCCATCGAGGTAGAAGCAAGGCTAGGGAAGCCTATTACGTCACCGGCTGCGTAAATATGCGGTATATTGGATTGATAATCTTCATTCACCAGGATACGCCCTCGATGATTGACCTCGATACCTACATTTTCCAGCGACAGATCTTCGGTGACTCCCTGTCGGCCGGAGGCAAATAAAATAGTATCGACCAGAATACTTTTCCCGCTTTTAAGCCGGCACACAACTTTTCCATCTTTCCTTTTCTCAATAGAACTCAATTCCTCGTTGAGCCTCAAGCTAATGTTGCTGTCACGTAGATGATGAACTAGCTCTGCGACAATTTCTTTATCGACAAAACCAAGCACAAAGTCATTCGATTCAACAATAGTGACCTCTATATCGAGACACTTGAAAATAGTGGCATATTCCATACCAATAACGCCGCCGCCAACAACCAGCAATTTTCTGGGGATTCGTGTCATATTGATAATTTCGTCACTATCGATAATCGCGTCTCCGTCGAATGGAATATTGTCTGGCCGACGAGTTTTGCTACCAACACATATCAAAAAATAGTCGGCATTATAATCGACAAAATTACCGTCGAAGTCTTCCACCGTAATAGTATGCTCATTTTTAAACCGGGCGTGACCGTGCGTCACCTGAACGTTGTTACGCATCAACTGATGCTGGATTATTTCCACTTCGTGCGCCAGGGTCGACTGTAGACGCTGGCTTAAATCTTCGGCAGTAATATTTTCTTTTACCTTATAGCTTCGACCATAAATGCCTCGCTGGCGCCAGCCCGACAGAAACAACACCGTCTCCCGGAGAGTTTTGCTGGGAATCGTCCCGGTGTGAACAGTGACACCACCAACTACTGGCCACTTTTCGACCAGTAGCACATTTTTTTCCAGTTTGGATGCCTGGATAGCAGCGCGCTTGCCTGCCGGACCACTACCGATCACGATAAAATCATAATGAATATTCAATATTTTCTCCGCCAGTTACTACTGGTTAAATATTAATTTATTACTGAGGAAGGTCTGATTAACTCAAACCTTCTTGCAGCCTATGGACCTGCTACCAAAATCCATGTGCTAATGCATTTATTTTGTTGGTCGTCCTCTGGAATTTCATGGATAAATTATTCAGAGGTTTTCTCATTACTTATTTCATCCAGAATACCGCCAATAGTCCGCGGAATGGGGTTTGCTACATTAAGCGGTTCAGGCAAGAGCCGGATAAATTTACTTGCCTCGCGCCGATTCACATATTCACCATAAATAATACTATATACAGGTAAACCACCCACCCTGGTTTGATAAATTCTAATTCCGGAGACATCGATGTCCTGTCGTTCCAGTTCATTCAAGAAGTCATAATAGGTACTATCGGTAAAGCTGTCGAACCCTATAGTCATGATTTGTATCGTAGCTAAATTCTTATCACTGTCATTGATCCATTTCAGAGAGCGGTTTAGTTCCTGCTGAAAAGGGGATAACTCCTGAACATCAACTTCAGCAGGTTCAGCTACTCCCTTTTTATCGTTTACAATATTTGACTGTAGCTGTTTTGGCGCGACATCTACTTGTTCAACTATTCTGGTCTCCTGTTTTCCTCCAATTTGTGACTCAAGCTGTTGTCCCGGCTCTTTCTCATCAGTCGCGGCTTCTAGCAAAACTGTAGTCTCCCCTAGTGTTGATTTGTCAGTAGACGAGTCCTGTAGATTGGGTTCGTCAACTTCTATTGCCGACCGTTCTTTGGTTGCCGACTCCATTGGCGCAGGAAAGTCTATTTCTACTGCGCTGTTTTCCTCCTTAGCTGCAGAAAATTCAGAGATAACGTTATCGGTCAATAGCGAGGGTAACTCATCTTGCTGATCCGATAAGGGATATAAAAAAACAACTGCCAGGAGTATCAATGAAAGTATTCCAGCCAGAATTAACGGCCTGTTGGCCCTGGCAGGTTTATCGTCGAAATTTATTGCTGTACTTGTACTTTCGCGGGACATGACTTCTATAACCTTGCCGACTAGTCCCCGGGAATGTTTGAATTCCTCTCGGATACTGGCTGGCATTAAAAGTCGACCCGACGATTCGGTCGGAAATAGACTAAATGATACAAATGCCTCGATTTCATCGCGGTTAAACGGCTTCAGTTGAAAGCTTTTCACGTTAACCTGGTATTGACTGGCTAGCTGTCGAACTTCGTCTAAGTGACTGGAATCGGCGGCAATAATAAAATTTAATTTTTATCGAGTCCATCGGTGACCCAGCTTTGAAATACCTGGTGCCGGGCTTTGTTTGAGGCTGATTCGAAATGATCGAAAATAATTAGATCCTGCCTCGAAGCATGCTGCGCCAACTGCTGAATCTCTTTGTCCATATCATTCGAGCTCTGATCGGACGAGATATTCTCTTCATCCGCTGGCGCCTTATCTGTATAAAAATCTATACGATGTATAACATTCTCACTAAAATGTCGGTGCGCCAGCTCATTCAGCACCCGACTTTTGCCTACCAAAGCATCACCAAAAAGCAAAAATACGGATGAAGAACGGCTGATTTCGCGCGCAAAATCTTCCATTAAATTGGCTATCTGCCTGGTAATGAAAAATTGATTGTCGTCTAAAGTCTTATCAGACATAAGTACTACAGTTTATATTTCGGTGTCATCTGTTATCCGTTATAGTGTAGCGCTAGGTATTTCCCGGAGCCGTTCCACGGTCACAATATTTTGACTTCGTTTTGCGAATAAGCAATCGGTAATTTTTAAACTCAATCTATGCCAAAGTTTACCCCTGTCACCCCTGTCACTACAATCAAAAATGGAACTGCAAAACCATTCACAATAAATGGGCAAGATATCTTGATTGCGAACCTCGACGGTGAATTTTTTGCTATCGAGGATCGGTGTAGCCATGAAGACTCCCGTTTGTCACTCGGCTGCCTTAAAGGTGATCTAATCGACTGTACATTACACGGTAGCCGGTTTAACGTAAAAACCGGCCTGCCCGTCGAAGAACCGGCAGTCGATCCTGTCAGGACATTCAAGGTCCGAATCAAAAACGATATGATCGAAATTGACCCAGGAAGCCTCTGATCATTAATGACTATTTCCCAATTTAAACTAGACGATGTACTCGTCATCCAGCGTATTCTTCATGAATCGGCATTATCTAGCCTGATACCTTATTTCACCCAATCGACCGCAAATTACAAGCGTGATGGTTCAATCGTTACCGAAGCAGATTTGGCAATGCAGAAGTCTTTGACCAATGCTTTATGTATCCATTATCCGAATATACTGATGCTCGCCGAAGAGCTAACAGCAGTGCAGCAACAAGATGTGATGGATTCCGAAAAGGACTACTGGTGCCTGGATCCCCTCGACGGTACCAATAATTTTCATCATACCCTGCCGATGTTCTCCGTCTCGCTCGCGCTTATCAGTGGCGGTGAGATAGTATTAGCTATTATCTACGACCCGATTCGAGAAGAATTCTTTTCTGCGCTCAGGGGTCAGGGCTTTTGGATAAACGGGCAAAAAGCAATCCAGCCCGTGCAACCCGAAACCCTGAACCAGTCGATCGCCTTCGTTGATTTCAAACGGCTGAGTATGGATATCAAGTTACGCCTGGTGGAACAGGCTCCGTATAAATCGCAGCGTAATCTCGGCAGTTGCGCACTGGAATGGGCCTGGCTCGCCGCCGGACGAATACAGCTATTGTTGCATGGTAGTGAAAAATTCTGGGATTACGCTGCTGGTTGCCTTCTTTCAACCGAGTCAGGCGGCTTAAACGAGACTATCGATGGTGAACTCATCTTCGATCACTCTCTTACTCCACGGTCAGTCGTAGCGGCCAGTAATCCCTCGTTGTTTAAACATTGGTCTGGATGGATACGCGAATCCTGAATTATTGGTATTGTAATCAGCGAATCGCGTCCGCCTTAAAACGCTTGTTGTTCATTCTATTATTCACAGGACTGCTGTTTAATCCTGGCCTGTCTGCCGCCAGCGAATCGTTTCGTATCCTGAGTCAAAATTTAAATCGCCTGTTTGATAATATCGACGATGGGAACAGCGAAAAAGTAGTGTCAAAACGAGTATTTCGGCAGAGGGTTGAGGCCGTGGCGGAGAGGATTAGCGGACTAGTTGGGCTGCCAGATATTATTGCATTACGGGAGGTAGAAAATATTAATGTTCTCAATCA
>JADFJT010000049.1 GCA_022566015.1 Pseudomonadota bacterium
AGCCGCATTCAGAAGCGCAGGCAATCATCAGTAATTATCACCCTCTTTCGTCATACCGGCCCCCGAGCCGGTATCCATCGCAAAATTAATACTGACTTTCCTGGAGCCTCCTTTTGAAGGGTACCGGATCAAGCCCTGCACGACGATTCGTACGGGCGCCTTAAACTACTGCGGACAGAGCATACTGGATATGATTGATGGCCTGGACTTGAAGATGGAATGAAGGGCATCTCTATTAACTTATGCACGAACATCTTGAGTCCAAACCTCCAATAACTGCTTAAATTAATCACCTGAATTAAAATAGCCATATTGTAGATTTATTTGTAGGAATGTTTGGATGATTTTTTGGCAAGAGAGCTTTTATTCTCCTCATCGAGCCTGTTACGGTTTTCTACCTGAAATGAGAACTGGATAACACTCGTTGTTCTCAAACTATCTTAAGATTATAGTTGTACAGTTATAACTAGAAAATCGCGTGCCCCGGTGGCTACTTGACTGGGGGCACCTATAAAAGGAGGTTCGCAATGAAGAAGCCATGCCGTTTTTGTCTTAATACTTTGCTCATCGGGTTACTGGCCTACGGAATCCCGGTTCTCGCCGTTGAAATCGCAACACCAGCCTTTACCTATCCGGGTCAGAACGGCCTTTACAAATCTGCACTGATGTCCAGGGCCGGCAGTTCCCTTGTCCGGGTGTTTGCGGAGTACCGTGCGCACACACGTAATGCCCAAACGACACCATTCAGACCCAGCGATCAGTTTCTGCGATTTCACGCGGGCAGAGTCCTGATTGATGCCACAGCGATCGGCGACGGTGCTGCGCTGCTGCAAGACTTCAGGCAACTGGGGCTCATCAATGGCGTCTCATTCGGCAAAGCCGTATCAGGCATGATTCCCGTTGCTTCGATCGACAAGGCTGTAGAGCTGCAAAGCCTGCGCTCAATTTCCGCCTCACTGCAACCGATCAGCAGTAACACTCACACTACCAGTCAAGGTGTTTACGCCTTACGCGCCGATGAGGCTTGGTCAACTTATTCAGTTGACGGTACCGATGTCACGGTGGGTGTATTATCGGACAGTTTCGATACCCTGCAAGGCGCCTCAGATGACATTTCGACCGGTGACCTGCCGGCGGCGGGCGTCACCGTGGTAGGTGGTGAATCGCCGTATTGCGGCATTTATATTTTTTGTATCGACGAAGGTCGCGCTATGCTGCAGATCGTATACGACATGGCACCCGGCGCCAAACTTCTTTTTCACCAGGCGCTGAATGGAAAGGCTGCATATGCCAACGCGATCCAGACGCTGGCGGATCTGGGTGCCGATGTCATTGTCGATGATCTCATGTATCTGAATGAGCCCATGTTCCAGGACGGTGTCGTCGCGCAGGCTGTCGATTCCGTGGTAGCGGGTGGTGTCGTTTACTACTCTGCCGCGGGCAATGCCGGGCGTGAAAGTTATGAATCCGGGTTTGTCGACAGTGGTGAAATTTTTTGCATCGAATTTTTCTACCCGCTAGGCGACTGCGACCCAATCTATGAGCGCGTCGGGCGGATGCACGATTTCGATCCGGGAGAGGGTGTGGATCTGTACCAGAATATCACGGTACCGGTTAATTCGAGGCTGATTGTCGCCATGCAGTGGGATGAACCGTTCGGCGGCAAAGGCCCTGCCGGCGCAAAAAACGACCATGATATCGTACTGGTCTCTGCAGACGGCAAAATTTATTATGCAATCAGCGCGAACGACAACGTGGCGACGGGCGAGGGCTGGGAAGTACTGCAATTTGAAAATCACGAAGTCCTCTATGGTGGAATAACCTCGTTCAGTATCGTCATCACCTACGATGATGTCGATTCTATCGGTCCTCCTGCGACCTTATTGAAAACCGTCATCTTCGGTAGTGATATCACGGTTAATGAATTTTCAACCAACAGCGGGACAGTGATCGGGCATGCCAATGCAGCAGGAGCGGCAGCGGTCGGTGCGGCATACTTCAAAGATACCCCCGAATTTACTATGACCGAACCTCCCACTCCTCCAATCCTGGAACCTTACTCTTCGGCGGGTGGCGTAACTATTCTATTCGATACTAACGGGAAAGCACTAGCGTCGCCCGAGATACGCCAGAAGCCGGATTTTACCGCGGTTGATGGGGTGTATACGACGTTCTTTTATTCCGACGTCGACGGCGACGGAAAATACGATTTCTTCGGCACATCGGCGGCTGCACCACATGCGGCCGGCATCGCTGCGCTGATGTTGGAGGCAAAGGCTGGTGCTACACCCTCTCAGATCAACACGTCTCTCAAGCAATCTGCTATTGACATGAATACGGCGGGATTCGACTTCGACTCGGGTTACGGCCTGATTCAGGCTGACGCCGCAATTTCACAGGTATTGACCATGAGTACACTTCTGGGAGCGACCTTTACCTATTCATGCACGCTCTTGGTCTGTACGTTTGATGGTTCAGATTCCACCGGTAACTCGCTTACTTTCTTATGGGATTTCGGCGATGGTTCCGACGGCTCAACCTTGCAGAGCCCGACGCGTGAATATCCGGCAGCAGGGGATTACCAGGTCACACTAAGCGTTACGGATATAGCATTGTTTAGTGACACCACGGTTGCGACGATCACTGTCGAAGCTGATGGTGGCGACGACGAAACCACGTTCAAACCCGAAAAGGGCAAGAAGAAGTGTAACGACGGTATCGACAATGATGGCGATGGATTTATAGACAGCGCCGACCCGGACTGCCGCAAGTAGCTATTTAACCCAGGAGATTCCGGCGCCCGAGCTGGAATCTATGCTAATGCTGGCTCCGACAAAACTACTGGCCCGTTTTCAATAGATTCCGGATAAGCTCTTCGAGCTTTCCGGAATACCGGTCAGGATTGAGAATTCCTGCATTCGCCAAATCTATAATATTCCGTCATTTCGGCCCCCGAGCCGGAATGACCGCCAGGGATGGTGGAAATGCAATAAGGTTTTTGGGCACAACCTTTGCCCAAGAATTCCATAAACAGTCGAGACACCAGTCGATTATGTATCTGCGTTATACTAAACCGTCATAATCAATCGAGCGGATATAAAAAATGAACGTACTAGTCGATGTTTGCGTAGTGCCGATGGGCGTCGGAGTTTCAGTCTCTAAATACGTGGTCGAGTGCCAAAAGATTTTTGTAGCGGCGGGCCTGGACCACAAAATGCATTCTTACGGAACCAATGTCGAGGGTGATTGGGACGTGGTCATGGCGGCGATCAAAAAGTGCCACGAAACGGTGCATGAAATGGGCGCACCCCGTATTGGTACCACGATTCGCCTGGGCACACGCACCGATCGCGAACAGAGCATGCAGGATAAGATTGATAGTGTGGAATCTAAGATGGGGTGAAGGATAGTGATTTAGGCTCAATAAAATTTCTGAATATGACACTTGCATTTAACTAGCACCAGTATCAATTAGAATTGCCTGGCAATATTGTGATCAAATAGCGCGAGTTCTGGTAATCCCGCATCGCTGGCATTCAACTCGTTCAACACCTTTGGTGCCGAATTCAAAAGTTACATCTACAAGCCGGAAATTATGATATCCAAACCAGCAGAGAATTTGACCAATTTTCTTTATCAAAGTTGGGTCATAATCAGTCAGCAGTGCTGAAAGAAATATACTCCTTTTCTATTAAATACGTGATTAACTGAATAAGTCAATGGAGCAGTATCGATTGCGTTTCTTGTTAGTGCGGATAGTATCGTAAAATCATCTGGAAATCCCGGTTGAGACCGGTCAACTTTTAAATACACGATACTGCTGGAACAACCAAAGCTTAAATAAGAGAGGCCTGTCACATCGATCAGGAGCTGACTTCGAATCCCCCCGATAACCAGTGTTCTATTTCGACCAGGTTGCTGGGTATTGGACACCCTCTCGGATCATGACGAGCGCAACGCGGCGGCCGCCCTCGGACAAGGGTCCCGTGGTTAGTCGAACCGAGCCTGAAACTGCGATAAGGAATGGCATCGGCAGCCGTGTAGAGTGCCTGAAAACTGGGTGGACCACCTTCGTTGGCTCCGGCGTCGTCGTTATGGACGATACGGAAATCAAAAAGTTCAATAGAGCCGGCAGGCGGTGTGAGGCCAATCGCATTGTCGAGAGCGATTTGATCAAGGTCGTGCTTTCCAATGCGCCCTGTAAACCGACCATCGGAACTGGTGTGTTCAAACAGTGGCCCGCGATGGCTCCCTGGAACTAGTACCGTATGCGAACGCTCAGGGCTTGCATCTTCCAGGTGAATCCCGGCATAAATTCCATCAAAATTGGTCTGAGGAAAGAATGCATAGTCCTGATGCCAGGCTCCGCAGCCATCGCCCTGGTAGACTCCGTCCTCGTGGCGGAAGAAGAGGAAGCTGTAATAGAACTGCACATCCGGGCCGATTAAGTCCGCTACCGCGTCGGTAAGTACCGAATCAGAAAGAAACGCCCATACATCGTCTGAATCTTCGTCCGGGTTCCATACCCAGGACGGGTTCGGAGACTCCGCGCAATGCCCGGGCCTGAGTGCTACTTTTCGAGTTGAAGCCACAAGTTGCCCCGTGTCCTCGGTGATTTTTTCTGCCGCCGCGCGTAGTCGATCCAGCCAGGTGTCAGAAATAATGCGTTCCAGAACCAGGTATCCGTTATCTCGATAGAACTGCTTCTGATCCCCACGCAGGACAGGGAGTTCGATTGGAGACGAAACTTGTTTAGTGTTCATAGTCTTTAAGAATACTTGGAAGTCGGTCAAATAAGAACCTTTTGTCGTTGTAGTTTTGACCTCAGGTAGTCATTGACAGGACCAGTGACCCATAATGACTGTGGCCCGTTCCTGCACCATTAAATCATAGCCCAAGATTCCAGCGCTGGTTATTGATCGCTTGTTAGCGGGTCTTATTCAGCTGCGCTCCACTGGCATAGTCAGTCCAGTTGGCCACCGCGTCCATGGCTTCTGCTGGCGACGGCAGCGCGGGTGCGCGTTTGACGTGGTGGTCGTTTCAGGTTTGCGTCGGCCATTTGCAGAGGACTGATCGTGTCGGGGCTATAAACTGATCATGCTGTTGCAACGATCCGAGTTCACTCAATATGGCGATCAGTGTCTGTTAATGTCAAAAAAGTCGATCGTTAAAATGTAAAAATCATTTCGTTTCTGACCCTGCTCCGATAAATACTTCCGAAATTTCACCTACCGAATATTGCAGATCAGATTTTAAAAAGTGAACAATTTCGCACCAGGGCAAGCTGTCTAAGCGGTTAAGCCTGGATTCAGTATGCCTGCTCTAGAGTGTCGCCACTATTCCACACAAACAGGAGAGACCAATGACCAGGCCCAACATTACCAGTATCAAGGTTGCGTTAATTTCTGCTCTGCTCATGGGGGGGCTGATGGCTAACCCGGCCAGAGCCGATCACAATGAACGCTACATAGCGCCGCTAGCCACCTTCGTATTACTCAATGCGCTGTTTCGAAATGGACATCAACATCATTATGGTTATTCCAGGCACCGACATGGCCACGGTCATTACTACTCTCGTCGTGGCTATAGCCAAAGTTATGGGGGCTACAGCCACAAATCGAAACGTATATATTCCAGGCGTGATCACAGAGGCTAAATAAACGCATAAATCCGCGGACATCATCATGCAACTATTCAAGCGAATAATAGCCATTTTCCTGATCCTGGGCTTTTCGACTTTAGCCTATGCGCAAACTGAATCCCAGTTATCGCGATCAGCCGGTAAGTTGGTAGAAGACAGCAGTATCGATCTTGAGAGCAAGGTGAAGTTGAGCGAACCGGTCGAGAGTTTTGCCTCAGAACAGGACTCAAGCGGGGAAGCATTGGTCGAGCAGGATACTCAACAAAAATCCGAAATCTCTAATCGTGATGATCAGTATTTTTCGATTTACGATGCCGATGTCTCACTACTGTCCGACCTTGACTATGATGGCTATCACCACGCCTTCAATGTCTGGTTTGATGTCGACGTGAGCTATGAGTCCGCGACTGTCTACGCCAAACTATATCTTAGTCGCGATGGCGAGCCCTGGAGACAATATTACAGCACCGATTTATTCAGTATTAATGGCGATGATTACAGTGACGCTTACGAGGTCACCACGGAATTAATCGACAACTACCAACAGGGTCATTACCGGATATTGATCGAAATTTACAGTCTTAATCATGTCGGCATGGTGACCAGCGCATTGCTCGACTATAACTACCTCGGTAGAGCTGTCCTATTAGAGGACCTGGGTCGCGATGAGAGCGACATTTACTATTACGAGGAATATACCTATTACCACGGAGGCGTAGGCAGTTTTTCAATGATTTGGTTACTACTGATTTTTCAGGTTGTGATCGCAGTCAGGGGCGCCCGCGTAAAACCCCGATAACGATAATAATAAAAAGCAGGCCTCCTGAGCTGCGATCCTTTGTTGACCCGGCACCAGGATTTTCGATGGTAGAAGAAATTCTGCCATTATTTTACGCTATTATGGAGTTACAGAAAAATTATCAATTGTTATACTTTGGCTTCATTTTGCCAGGTATTCAGTCTTGGACGTCGAGAATCAACCAGAACCCCCGAGAAGAAAACGACGCCGGAAGGCGCGTACAAGGTTTCGCGAGCGCAAAATTATTGCCGCTCCAGCTTACGTAAAGCGAGAAATTCCATTCTACGAATTTCTCGGCGAGGAAAATCTGGTCAAGCTCGAAGATCAGGCCGACTGGTTAATGCAGGAAGTGGGTATCGAATTTCGAGATGATCCGAAGGCGCTCGAAATCTGGAAGAAGGCGGGTGCCGATGTAAAGGGCACGCGGGTACGGCTCGACCGTGGTATGGCGCGATCACTGTGCAAAACCGCGCCGTCAGAATTCACCCAGGTTGCTCGAAATCCAGCCAGAAATGTGCGTATCGGTGGTAATTCACAGGTGTTTGCGCCGGTGTACGGCCCCCCGTTTGTGCGTGATCTCGAATCTGGGCGCCGTTATGGTTCGTTCGTCGATTTCGAAAACCTGGTAAAAATTGTCTCACAGTTGCCGAGCCTGCACCATTCAGGCCTGGTGATCGTAGAACCCTGCGATTTACCGGTATCGAAACGACACCTCGACATGGTGTATGCGCAGATGAAGTATAGTGATAAGCCGCATTTGGGTGCGATTACCGAAATGTCTCGTGCGCAGGACTCCGTCGATATGGCAAAAATTCTTCACGGTGAGGATTTCCTCGAGCAAAACTGCGTGATCATGGGTAACGTGAATACCAACTCGCCGCTGATGGTGGATCGCGTGGTGACCGAAGCCGCGCGAGTCTATTGCGGTGCAAATCAGGGTTTGATAGTGGCGCCTTTTATATTAGGTGGGGCGATGGGTCCGGTGACTACCGCAGCTTCTATTGCACAGGCGTTTGCCGAGGCGATGATGGTGGGCGCATTCACCCAGCTGGTGCGTCCAGGTGCACCGTTTATTCTGGGTAATTTTCTTTCGTCGATGAGCCTGCGAACCGGCGCACCTACTTTCGGTATGCCCGAGCCGGTGATGTCGAATTTTGTGATCGGCCAGCTCGCCCGTCGCCTCGGTGTGCCGCTACGCTGTGGTGGTTCATTGACCGCTTCCAAGATACCCGACGCACAGGCTGCATTCGAAAGTTCTGATTCGATGCTATCGACGGTGCTCGGTGGTGCGAATTATATTCTACATGCGGCAGGTTGGCTCGAAAGTGGTTTGTGCACCGGGTACGAAAAACTGGTAATCGATGCCGACCGCCTCGGTGCCTATCAGGTCATGCTGGCTGGGTTAGCGTTGGACGATAATGCAATGGCGCGCGATGCCTATAGCGAAGTCGAGCCAGCCGAGCATTTTCTGGGTTGCGCTCATACCATGAGAAATTACGAAACCGCCTATTACGAACCCGTATTATCGGATAGTAATAATATCGAACAGTGGGAAGAGGATGGTGCTAAAGATACCGAAAGGCGCGCGTACGAGCGTTGGAATCAATTGCTGAAAGACTACCAGGCGCCGCCGCTCGATCAGGCAATAGATGAGGAGTTGCAGGCTTACGTGGCAAAGCGTAAAGCTGAAATACCCGATGCCTGGTATTAAAGAAACTTCGCGAAAGGCGGGGGTTTCCTGGTAATTTTCGAGGGCCAGAATCTGGAAACACATGCAAAAGTAGTGATCATCGGTGGTGGTGTTATCGGCTGTTCGATTCTGTTCCACCTGGCTAAATTTGGTTGGAAAGATAGCGTCTTGCTGGAACGAAGCGAGTTGACTTCGGGCTCTTCGTGGCATGCCGCCGGGTAGATTCATACGATTTCCTCCGACCCGAATATTTCCCGCCTGCAGGGCTATACGATCAATTTGTACAAGGAAATTGAGGAAATATCGGGTCAGTCGGTAGGAATGCACAGTACCGGTGGGTTTTATCTCGCGTCAAATAAGGATTGGTACGATTACCTCAAGCGCGAACGTTCCAAGGCGCGTTATATGGGACTGGACCAGGAGTTTATCTCGCTCGAAGAAGTGGCCAGGCTGCATCCGTTAATCGATCCAAAGCATTATATAGCAGCGCTATGGGATCCGCTTGACGGCGATATCGATCCTTCCGGTGTGACCTATGCCTATGCCAAGGCAGCGAAAGTCCATGGTGCCAGTTACCATACTCATACACTGGTGATCGAGACCAACCAACGAGCCGATGGCAGCTGGGATGTGGTGACTGAAAAAGGCACGATCAATGCTGAACACCTGGTCAACGCCGGTGGCCTGTGGGCGCGTGAAGTTGGGCTATTATCGGGTTTGCATCTGCCGGTGCAGCCGATGGAACATCACTATCTGATCACAGAAGCGATACCCGAAATCGAAGCACGCGAGGAACGCCTTCCAGCTGGCATTGATTATGAGGGGAATATGTATTTCCGCCAGGAAGGCAAGGGAATGCTACTCGGCACTTACGAACCGGTTGCCACCCCCTGGTCAGTGAGTGGTACACCGCAGTCTTTTGGTCATGAACTTCTGGAGCCACAACTCGATCATATAGCCGAGCGCCTGGCAATCGGGTTCGAACGTCTCCCGGCCCTGAAAAAGGCCGGAATCAAAGATTTGATTAACGGGCCTTTTACCTTCGGTCCCGATGGTAACCCGATGATTGGGCCGGTGCCGTGGGCATGTGTCTGGCCGAATGGATGATCGATGGAGAACCCTCGATCGATGTCTGGGCGATGGATATTGCACGCTTTGGCGACTACGCTTCGCCGCATTACGGCACCGTAAAATCGACCGAGAACTATGAACGGCGATTCATTCTGACGTTTCCAAACGAAACCCTGCCCAGGGGGCGTCGCCAGCGAACTACAGCACTTTACGACCGCCTCACTGCCGTCGGAGCGGTTTGGGGTGACTCGTTTGGCCTGGAACACGCACTCTGGTTCGCCAACAATCCTGATGACGCGTATGAAGAGCCAACTTTTCGCCGCTCACGGGCACACGACTACGTCGCAGACGAAGTAAAAGCGGTGCGAAATATGGTGGGAATCAGTGAAATAGCCAACTTCGCCAAGCATCGGTTCAAGGGACCGGATGCACGCGCGTTGCTGGACTACCTGATGGCAGGCACCATTCCAAAACCCGGAAGAATATCACTGAGTCCGATGCTATCGCCAAAGGGAAAACTGGCTGGTGACTTGACGGTGGGCTGTTTGAGTGAAGAGAATTTTATCATATTCGGATCGGGTGTCGCACAGGAAATGCACCGCCGATGGTTCGAAAAACACCTGGACGAATACCAGGTCAGTTATAGTAATGAATCCAGTCGCCTACATGGATTAGGTATCTCCGGTCCCAACGCAAGAGAATTACTCTCGCGCATCACGCGAGACGATGTTTCTGCACACGGATTGAAGTTTCGAGATTTACGAAGTACATTCGTGGCCGGTGTACCGGCTATTTTAACGCGCCTGTCTTTCTCAGGCGAATTGGGTTATGAAATATATGTGGCGCCGGAATATCAACTTAAATTATACGAATCGATTCTTGGGGCGGGTGAAGATTTAGGACTCAGGCACTATGGTGCGCGAGCACTGATGAGTTTGAGGTTGGAAAAAAACTGGGGGGTATGGACGCTCGATTATCGTCCCGATTTTACTGCCGCTGAATCGGGGCTGGATGTATTTATTAACTGGAACAAGGACTTTGTCGGCAAGCAGGCAGCGTTGGATGAGCGTGGTCGAGGACCCGAAAAACGTCTGGTAAGCTTAACCATCGACACTGACGATATCGATGTATCAAACGATGAAGCTATTCTAAAAGAAGGTGAATGTGTCGGCTACGTAACCTCGGGCGGTTATGCACATACGCTGCAGCGATCGATGGCGCTTGGCTACGTACCCAGCGAACTGGCCAAAGCTGATACCGCGCTCGAAGTCGAAATCAATGGCAAAATGTACGCGGCACGAGTAGTCGATAAACCTCTATACGACCCAGGCGGAGATAAAATGCGGGCCTAGGCCCAATTGGCTGGATTAATGCATTCCTGAGCACTAGCTCGGACATTTCATAAATATACTCACGCCCTTGCTAGTCCTTTGTTCCCTCAGGAGATTTTTCTCAGTCGGCCGGATCCATTGGTCCGGCACTTCTTCGGAAAATCTCCTGATATCGCCACGGATGGCGTGTATGCAGAAATTGCAGGAGCAAATTCCTGTGAAAACAAAATCCTGCGCAATCATCGCGGTAATTCATGAATTGTCCGAGCTAGATAATCAGGCTTAAAAATACTTCAAACGAATCTGGTTTTGCAAGATAGAATCCCTGGAATTTGTTGCAGTTTAATTTTTTCAAAAAGTCCAGGTCTGCGCTGGTTTCTACCCCTTCTGCGATGGTATCTATTTTTAAATGATTTGTAGTGAGCATGATCGTTTCGACGATTATGGCATTTTCAGGCGAATTGGTAATACCTTGTACCAGGGAGGGGTCAATTTTGATTTCATCGACAGAAAAGCGAGCCAGTGAAATAAGTGATGAATATCCTGTGCCAAAATTATCGATGGAAATTTTGACGCCGAGTCGTTTTAAATGATCTATGACCCCCACTGACTGATCGATATTGTCGATCACCATAGATTCGGTAATTTCTAGCTTAAGCCTTGCCGGGTTTACGCCTGTCTCGAGCAGTATCTGGGTAATATTACTAATAAACTCCAGGTTCCTGAACTGACGTGGGCTAATATTGACCGATAATTCCAGATTAGAATCGAAATCCAGCTTGGCCAGGTGCTCGCAGGCCGAACGTATTACCCAGTCGCCAATGGGTACGATCAACCCGCTTTGTTCGGCAGTTTCGATAAAGAATTCTGGAGTTAATAATCCCTTGTCCGGGTGATGCCATCGTAAAAGGGCTTCGATCCCTGTGATTTGATGTGCGCCGTCAAATTGGGGTTGAAAATATAATTCAAACTCGCTCAGTTCAAGGGCTTTTTTCAAACCCCGTTCTATAATGCGACGGCGCTCTGTTGCGTCCTGCATTTCTTCCGAATAGAGGCGAACGGAATCTCGTCCTTCTCGCTTGGCTTCGAACATCGCTGTGTCGGCATATTTGACCAAATTGGCAGAACCTTCCTGTTCAAGCGGGAATATTACTACGCCAATACTGATGGTGAGTTGAATCTCGTGTTGCTGAATTTTGAAAGGCGAATCAAAGGATTTTTGTATTTCGTTGGCAATCTTATGTGCCTGCTCACCTGAGATTTTGATATTCTTTCCGATTTCTGGAAGCAATACCACGAATTTATCACCGTCAAAGCGCGCTGCGGTATCCTCCTGGCGAATTCGAGAACAAATTCGATCGGCTACCTGCACCAGTAATTCGTCGCCTATGCTGCGTCCGAGAGAGTCATTGATCGCCTTGAATCGATCCAGGTCTATAAAAAATAAAGCGCCGACTCGCTTGTGCCGGGCAGCCCTCGCCAGTTCCTGATCCAGTGATGCCAGGAACAGGCGGCGATTAGGTAGTTTGGTGAGCTCATCATACAGCGCCTGGCTGCGAATTCTTTCCTCAGCTACGTCTCGCTCGTGCGCATTGACTAGCGACTCGATGAAAGTATCGTATAATTTTTTCGATGAATACAGAATTCTGGCGGTGAATAGTATTATCATGATCGCCATCGCGGTACTGATTTGGTTATTGACAAGCATAATTTGAATGAGCACTGGTGTGACCGCCAGTAGAACAAAGGACTGGGCTGCACGTAAAATTACTGACAGAGTCACTATCGCACCGGCACCCATGCCGCCAATCACGAAGAGAAGAAACACCTGGTGCGCTATGCTGTGTTCGGCGAATAACCATATGCCTGCCGCGCCCCAGGTGGCTCCGGACAGGGCGCTGGTGACAATCGCAAGCTGATACCATATAGCGTCGAATTCTTCACCCTCGTTAATTTTTGTGAATTGGCGATAAAGATACCAGCGAAACAACGAGAGACTATTAGTAGCCAAAAACCATGCGACGATGTTGGTGTGACTGATTTCCTGCCAAAGGATCGTTGACAGGATGACACTATTGATCAGGATAGTGGCCAGCGATGCAGGAATAGCCGAGAATAATGTCCGGACCTGAGCGGACTTGATATCTGTTAAATTAGCCTCTTTGGCATGAGTTTCCAGTAGAGGTTGGTTCATATAAATTTAATTTTCCTGATAAGTGCGTAAACCAGCAATAATTTCGGCGGTCTTGACTCGGACACCGTGCCAGATAAAGAAAGATTCAGCTGCCTGCTCGACCAGCATACCGAGGCCGTCGAGCGCTCGCGATGCTCCGCAGCGTTGAGCCCAGCTAACAAATGCGGTTGGCGAGTCAATGCCGTACATCATATCGTAACAAATCGAATTAATTCCAAGGATATTTTCGGGAATCGGTGGCGCTTCGTTATCGAGGCTCGCGGCAGTTGCATTAATGATCAGGTCAAATTTATCTCTTCCCAGCTCATTATAGCTGCAGACTTTAATATCGCCACTATCACGAAAGTCGTCCGCCAGTATTTCGGCGTTTTTCAGAGTGCGATTGGCTATGGTTAAACTGTCTGGCTGCAACGATAGAAGCGGTGCCAGCAGGCCTCGAACTGCACCGCCTGCACCCAGAATCAAAATTGCCCTATGTTTGATTAGTGCGTGGTGGTTGTCGAGCAAATCCCGTGTGAAACCCACGCCATCAGTATTGTCGCCGGCAATATCCCCGTCCTCTCTGAAAACCAGCGTATTGACTGCACCAGCATCATCGGCACGCGGACTTAGATGGTCACATATTTCCCAGGCCTGTCGTTTAAACGGTATAGTCACATTGACCCCTTTCAGGCCCAGCTTCTGTAGATCGCGAAGTTCCAGGTTGAAATTATCCAGCGCAAGTTTGATCGCGCTGTAATCGATCGATAGGTTAGTTTGTCGCGCGAAGGCGTGGTGAATTTGCGGTGACAGACTGTGGGAAACGGGATTGCCAACTACCGCGTATCGATTTGCGCTCGCAGCTTGTGATTCCAATTATTATTCCTGTAACCATTGAGCCGCCGCGATCGCGTAATAGGTCAAAATACCATCCGCTCCCGCTCGTTTCATCGATAAAAGCACTTCCAGTACGCAGGCTCTTTCATCGATCCACCCCTGTAGTGCAGCGGCTTTTAGCATCGCGTACTCTCCGCTTACCTGATACACGAAAGTAGGGAATTGAAGCTCCTGGCTCACGCGTTGAACAATATCGAGATAAGGCATACCCGGCTTTATCATGACCATATCGGCACCTTCGTCGATATCGAGTGCCGCTTCATACAAGGCTTCGTTACTATTGGCTGGATCCATCTGATACGAGTACTTGTTACCCCCGCCAAGGTTTTCAGCCGATCCTACCGCATCTCGAAATGGGCCATAAAAACTCGAAGCATACTTGGCCGCATAGGCCAGAATGCGAGTATTGGGGTAAGCATTGGCTTCAAGGGCCTGGCGAATCGCGCCAATTCGGCCATCCATCATGTCTGACGGTGCGACCACATCGGCACCTGCCTGCGCATGTGAAAGCGCCTGCTTCACTAGCACCTCGACAGTTTCGTCGTTGGTGACGTAGCCCTGATCGTCTAGCAAGCCATCCTGGCCGTGGCTGGTGTAAGGATCCAGCGCTACATCGGTGATGACACCAAGGTCCGGTAACGATTGTTTAAGCGCCCGGATGGCGCGCTGCACCAGACCTTTCGGATTCCAGGATTCGGAGGCATTGTCGCTCTTGGCGGATGCAGGCGTAACCGGAAAAAGGGCAATTGCGGGAATACCTAGATCTTGCACCCGTTGCGCCTGTTCGAGCAGCAGATCGATACTGAGGCGATCGATACCCGGCATCGAAACGATAGCTTCGCGCTGCTGCACTCCTTCAAGTACAAATACAGGATATATGAAATCGTTGGCGCTTAGATTGTTCTCTCGCATTAATCGACGCGAGAAATCATCTTTGCGCATACGGCGCTTTCGAATTAGGGGATAGACCACTTATCTACCTTTTCACGGGGTTGCGACAACTATAGGTCATTCGAGCAGACAATTTAACAGGATTTGCGCCGGTTTTATGTGAATGAGCTCTAAATTTTATTATTCGAGGCTCACAAAAACAGGATTTCCTAAAATTACCCGGGTTCCTGGATTATGCCAGGCAAAAAAAAGGTGCAATGAAGCACCTTTTTTTAACATTCAATTCAATCTTTCTGGCCGTAGCGTCTACGAAACTTATCGACTTGTTTAGCGGTTTGCAAGATGTGTTGTTTGCCGGTGTAAAATGGATGTGACTCGCTGGAAATTTCGAGCTTCAGCAGCGGATATTCGTTACCGTCTTCCCATTTAATAGTTTCCCGTGTAGGTACGGTGGAGCGGGTCAAAATTGCGAAATTAGAAGAGATATCCTGAAATACGACGTCTCTATATTCGGGGTGAATATCCTGTTTCATGATGTAGCCTGGGGTGTCTATGGAAATTCTAATTAAGTTCTGTCGAATCAAACTGGGATGCAATAAAATCAAGATCCAGGCGTGGAACGCAAGTAAAAGCGCAGCTATCGATAAGTTGCGTCCTGATCACGTCTTCACCTATATTCGTGTAGGTGACGCTGAGATTAATTGTTTGGTACCCAGAGTGGTCGGCCATGACTTGATTAGCGGTTCCCTAAATATTAAAGGGCGCGAATTCTCACCTTTTACGCAGGAAAGTGCAAGTGTTTTTTAACCTGGGTCACGAGCTGATAGCAGCTGTTTCCATCGTCATGGTTAGTCGTATAGTAAATTCTGGTAAAAGATTTTAGTCAATATCATTTTTTTATAAAATCGACTCAGATATTAGAGTGCGTTAATGGTCAATTAGACCATTTTGTTAAAGTAAATTGTGAGTAAATTCGCCTAATTCATTGAGTCAATTATCAGCTTTCAGTTTATCCACAAAACCTGTGGATAACTCTGTGCATAAAAAGGTGTACCTGCGCTGGAAGCCCGATAGACATTGGCTTTTTGTTAGATGTGTTAAAAATTGACCAGTCAAATAATACTGTTTAAATTCAATTAGTTATAAAATTTCGTGATAATGATGGAATTTATTTCGAAATATGGTTGACAAAATATTACGCTTCACTTCAGTTGTGAATAATTTCGTTATTAATATCGATAATAAGCCTGTTTTTACCGATCTTCAGACCTAGAAACATAGCCTGCAAGTCATTCAGATACTGCAGTCCCCGTGACGTGGGGCGGATATGCTGATTATCGAAGTGTAATAGGCCTCGATCACTCGCTTTTTGAAGCGCAGGTCGTATCTGGCTCAGTGCCAGGCCCGTATTTTCAACAAATAATTTCGATTCGAAGCCTTCGGTCAGGCGTAAAGCATTGAGCATGAATTCAAAAAGCAGGTCTGAAGCGCTTAAATCGGATTCGCTGCTTATCGAGTTTCGACCCTGCGATAGCAGATAAGCCTGCGGCTGGCGCTGCCGGATGCGGCGTATCACGCGACCTTCGCCAGCCAGCGTAATTTTGCCGTGGGCACCGGCACCTATACCGAGGTAGTCGCCAAACTGCCAGTAGTTTAAGTTGTGTCGGCATTGTTTGCCTTCGAGGCTATAGGCTGAAATTTCATACTGGTGGTAGCCCCGGTTTTTCAACAATGCCTGACAGGCTAATTGCTGCTCCCATGCGAGGTCGTCATCGGGCATTTGCGCCGGTGTATGATGCTGAAACAGGGTATTGGGTTCGATTGTGAGCTGGTAGTGTGAAATGTGTTCTGGCCTGAGGTCAATGGCCTGCCGAAGATCACTGAGGGCCTGTTTCACCGATTGCGCCGGTAATCCGTACATGATATCGAGATTTATATTATCGAAACCTGCTTGCCGTGCGGAATCAAACGCCTGAATGGCGAGTTCTGCATTGTGAACCCTGCCGAGTATTTTTAAATGCCGGTCGTTGAAACTCTGCACACCGATCGAAAGCCGATTGACGCCGCATTCTCGATAGGCACGAAAATGCTCAATGTCGGCGCTACCCGGGTTTGACTCCAGCGTTACCTCACCATTGGGCTGGAGTTTTAACAGGGCTCGCAAGCCGGAAAACAATCGCTCGATCGCGTGACCAGAAAACAACGAGGGCGTACCGCCGCCGATGAAAATTGTCTCCACCGAGCGTCCCCAGATCAGCGGTAAATCTTGCTCCAAATCATTCAGCAGAGCATCAATATAATCGACTTCAGGTATCTGGTCTGCCTGATGCGAGTTAAAATCGCAGTAGGGACATTTCTTTTCACACCAGGGCAGGTGGACGTACAGGCTTAATGGTGGGTTACCGATCATAGTTTATCAAGCGAGGGCTTTGCGTAGTTGTCGTAGAGCCTGGCCCCGATGGCTGAGTCTATTTTTCTCTTCGACGCTAAGCTCGGCGCTGGTGCAACCATGATCGGGTAAATAAAAAAACGGATCATATCCAAACCCACCATCGCCTCGTGGTTCAAGCTGGATCAATCCTTCCCAGCTCCCCTCGCAAATAATTGGCGCGGGGTCGCCCGCGTGGCGCATATAGACGATTACGGCGCGGTAACGGGCGGTACGTTGTTCGGCAGGAAAATCTCGAAGCTTTTCGACCAGTAGCGCATTATTGGTATCGTCGGTCGCATCCGCACCTGAAAATCGCGCGCTGTAGACACCGGGTGCACCGTCCAAAGCATCGACCTCTATACCCGAATCGTCAGCCAGTGCGGGCAGGCCAGTATGTTGTGACGCATTGCGCGCCTTGATAATCGCATTCTCAACAAAAGTAGTGCCAGTTTCAGGGACTGCGGCTACGCCGAAGTAGGCCTGCGGGTAAAGCTGATAATCCAGCGACTCAAGTAAACGAGATAACTCCCTGAGCTTACCCGGGTTGCCCGAAGCCAGTACCAGTTTTTGCATACTTATGCCTGTACCTGAAGCTGGAATATTTGCCGGATTCCGGTGCGTGCCAAACTCAACATGGCGTTTAACTCGAGTTCCGAAAATGATTGCTCTTCAGCAGTACCCTGCACCTCGATAAAACCGTCGTTATTGTTCATTACGATATTCATATCGGTGTGTGCCTGGCTATCCTCGGCATAGTCAAGATCGAGCACCGGCTGTCCGAGGTAAATGCCAACCGAAACAGCAGCGATCTGGCATTCTATTGGACTCGTTTCCAGTTCACCTCGTTCGATCAGGGTTTGAATTGCGTCGGACAACGCCACCCAGGCACCTGTTATTGACGCGGTTCGCGTGCCCCCATCGGCCTGGATTACGTCACAGTCGATTGTTATCGTCCTCTCGCCGAGTTTCTCCATATTGAGCGATGCGCGTAGCGCACGACCAATCAATCGCTGAATTTCCATGGTCCGTCCGCCCTGCTTGCCGGAGGTGGCTTCACGGCGCATACGACTGCTAGTCGAGCGCGGTAGCATCCCATACTCGGCGGTTACCCAGCCGCTGCCCTTACCTCGTAAAAAACCGGGCACCGAATTATCTACCGAAGCATTACATAGTACCCGTGTGTCGCCGCATTCGATTAGCACGGAACCTTCCGCGTGCCGGGTATAATTCCGTGTAATAGTGATAGGTCGCAGCTCGTCCGCAGCTCTGCCACTTGGTCTCATAAATCAGGCTCCTCAGAAAAGTATCGGGATTATACTGATCACTACGCCTTTCGTCTGCGCTGGCAGTTAACTATTGTTGCCGGGTTAATAGTATAAATGGAAGTTTCCATAGGCTATGATTCAGCCTTAAAGCTATAGGAGATAGTTAAAGTGCTAAGAAGTATGACCGCATTCGCCCGGGTGCAGGAATCTTGTGATATCGGGACCATCACCTGGGAATTACGTTCGGTTAATCATCGCTATCTTGAGTTGGGCCTGAAGCTGCCCGAAGATTTCAAACTACTGGAATCGGACATTCGAAAACTGACTTCACAATATCTAAAAAGAGGCAAGATCGATGCCGGGTTGCGGTATAAACTCGATGGTGCAGAAGATGCAGGCATCATAATTAACGAGGATATCCTGCGACAACTGCGCCAGGTCGAACAGCAGATATTAAACATCGTACACGAAGGTAGAAAATTGTCGGTCGCAGATATTCTTAGCTGGCCCGGCGTGATAACCGATACACAAAGAGATATGTCTCCATTGACATCGCTTGCTTTAAAATGCCTCGAAAAAGCACTAGTGCAACTGGTTGAAACGCGCGAAAGTGAAGGTAAGGCATTGGGCAAACTGATTATTTCGCGGTGCAAGCAAATAAGCGATATCGTACGGCAACTGAGAGAACATCGACCGCTAATGGTATCGGCAATGCACGAAAAGTGGAAAACTAACCTCAACGAAAAAATGCAGCAATGGAGTGAGCAGGCAGATCAGGGACGACTCGAACAGGAGTTGGCAATACTGGCTCAGAAACTCGACGTCGATGAAGAACTCGATCGTATCGATACCCACATTGCAGAAGTAGGAAAAGTTTTAAAACGTAAGGAAGCGGTGGGCAGGCGCCTCGATTTCCTGATGCAGGAGCTTAATCGTGAGGCCAACACACTTGGATCGAAGTCTCAGGATAGCCTTACTACGAAATGGACGGTTGACCTCAAGGTGCTGATCGAACAAATGCGCGAACAGGTGCAGAATATAGAGTAAAGAAACCCAGATCACTGGTTTTATTATTCAATCTTTAGGGGAAAAGTGACTTTAAATCAGCCCCCGTTCAGAAAAACACACTGCCTGTTCGCCGATAATCACGTGATCCAGTACGCGGATGTCGACCAGTGCAAGCGCTTTTTTGAGTCGCTCGGTTATCTGAATATCGGCCTGGCTAGGCTCGGCGACGCCTGATGGGTGGTTATGGGCTATAACCACTTTCACTGTTTATTCCCGTCTAACCCAGTCTGATAGTTTTAAAATAATTCAATAAAAACAGAGAGATACTGTATATCTCAATCCAACCTCGTCCATTTACAACCAGATATAATGAGGGTA
>JADFJT010000050.1 GCA_022566015.1 Pseudomonadota bacterium
AGCGTGAGTATTAGTTTGAGATGCATATAGATTCTATGAATAGTAGATTTATTAATTTAGGGGGATCATCGCGGCAAACTGTATCAGTTGGCCGAGCGGATCGACTGGCAAGCTTTTAAGCAGAGTTCGGTTTGTGCTATTGCGGCGATAATTTTTCATCGTGTAAACGTAGGTGTTAGAAACCGGAACCGGACATGATCGGGATTACTGGCAAGAAATTATTCGCCGGACTGTATAGCCCGTGCAAACTGATTTTGATCGATCAGCGAGGTCAAGTTCCGTATCGAGGGGGCCGAAAAAATAGGTCCGATGATAAGGGTGCAGATTAATAAGTGAATGAAGTGGTGCATTTTCGACCGAACGAATGGGAGGACGCGGTATTATATATAAATTTTCGATTTGTGATAATTGCGTGAACGCGGATTAGCAATGAACTTGTACTTGGTCGATTCCAGTATTTACATCTTCAGGGCCTGGTTCGCTGAGGAATCGGAACAGGTCAATAATGATGGACAGGCAAACCAGGCATTTATCGGGTTTACTGACTTCGTCTATCGTTTGCTGACCGAGCGTGACCCCAGCAGGCTGGTTTTCGCATTTGATCGGAGTCTTAGTCGATCACCACGAAAATCGATTTACCCTGAATATAAGGCCAATCGTAATCCGGTACCGGTGGAATTAAAGCGCCAGTTTAACTGGTGCCAGAAATGGATAGATAATCTGGGTATACCCAAAGTAAGCAGCGACACCTGGGAAGCCGACGACCTGATTGGAACCCTGGCGACCCTGCACCGTTCTCCCGAACTGTCGATTGTTATCCTCAGCGCTGACAAAGATCTGGTTCAGCTCATTCGTGAAGGTGACCTGTGGTGGACCTTTGTTGACGACAACAAACTCGATTATCGGGGTATCGTAAAAAAATATCGGGTTAAACCCGAGCAAATTTCAGAACTGTTAGCGCTGGCAGGGGATAAGGTAGACAATATCCCTGGGATCCCGCACGTAGGGCTAAAAACAGCGGCCAATCTATTGCGCAAGTTTGGTGATCTTGAAAATTTACGGCAAAATCTGTACCAGGTGGGGCAAATGAAATTTCCTTATGCCGGACGAGTGCAACAGTCGTTGATAGAGCATGAGTCCCTACTCGACATTTCTAGCCAGCTCACCCGTATTAATTGCGAGGTACCAGAAATGCGGAGGGTTAGCATTGAACGTCAGTCCCCCAACCACAACGAACTGATTGAAATGATGGAGAATCAGTCTATGGACCGGACTCGAAGGGTTAAATGGCGCACCTTTCTAGATAGTAAATGAGCATCGTCGTTTTATTCAACAAACCCCACCGCGTGCTGTGTCAGTTTAGCCCGGTCGAGGGTAAAAGTACCCTGGCCGACTATATCGATATTCCAGATGTCTACGCCGCCGGGCGCCTGGATTACGATAGCGAGGGCTTGCTGGTTTTGACCGACGACGGCGATTTACAGGCCCGCCTGTCGAATCCGAAGTATAAGCAGGGAAAGTGTTACTTCGCGCAGGTTGAAAATATTCCCGAGGCTCAAACTCTGGCCAGGCTCGAGCAAGGAGTTATCCTCAAAGATGGCATGACACTCCCGGCAAAGGTCAGTAAAGTTGATGAACCCGAATGGCTGTGGCCGCGCGAACCGCCAATACGAGAACGCCGTGATATTCCAACGCAATGGCTCAGGCTGGAAATTTTCCAGGGTAAGAATCGCCAGGTGCGCCGCATGACTGCAGCCCTGGGACACCCGACCTTGCGTTTGATACGTATCCAGCTGGGAGACTGGTCGTTAGATGGTCTACAACCCGGTGAATTTCGACAGTTAAGCCAATGACTCCGACCGACTGGCAGATAGTGAGCAAACTGTTGGCCGATATAACCGGCGATAAGATCGGCACGCTTGAAGCGTGTAAGGTTGGCGGTGGTGATATTAATTGTGCCTACCGGCTAAGCGATGGTAAACATCGCTTTTTCGCCAAGACTAATACTCGTGAGCGGCTGCCTATGTTCGAGGCTGAGTTATATGGCCTGAACGAGATACTGCGCAGCGATAGTATTCGTGTGCCTGAACCCATTGGATGTGGTGTCGCGGGTGAGGAAGCATTTATTGTAATGGAATATATTGAATTGTCTGGCCGTGCAAACGAAAGTGAATTTGCGCATAAACTTGCAGCTATGCATCGATGCACTCACGATCAGTTTGGACTCACAGTCGACAATACGATTGGATCTAATCCACAACCGAATCCTTACGAAAATGACTGGGTAAAATTTTGGCAGCGGAACCGTCTCGGGTTCCAGTTGTCGCTCGCGAAAAAGAATGGTTGCGGCGACGAATTGTTCGAGACCGGTATGCGCTTAAACCAGCGTATCGGCGAATTTTTTTTAAGCTATACCCCGGTGCCTTCGTTATTGCATGGAGACTTGTGGAGTGGTAACCAGGGAGTTGATTCCAGCGGCGAGGCAGTCATTTACGACCCGGCCTGTTACTACGGTGACCACGAGGCTGATCTTGCTATGATGGAATTGTTTGGGCATCCCGGGGAGAGTTTTTTTTCGGTCTATCGGGAGGTTTTCCCGATTGATGATGGATATCCGGTACGGCGGGAACTGTACAATCTTTATCATATTCTCAATCACGCGTTATTATTTGGAGGCGGCTATGAAGCCCAGGCCAGGCGCATGATTGATCGCCTGCTGTCGCAACTGTAATTATGCTTTTCCTCGACTAGTGTCCTGCCACTTCTGCCGTAATAGTGTACTCCGAAAGTGCCAATGGAGTCCCTGCTCTGAATTAGGAACTTGCATCTGTGCATTGTGTTATGGATTCATGTAGACTCGGATGTGGTAATAAATTCAATACATAAATCACTATAAATAGAACTGTGGAAACCACTAAAACTTCGGCCCTGTTAGTTGAGGATTTGCACAAAAGTTTCGGCGACGTTGAGGTACTGAAAGGCGTCCACCTCGATGCCCATGAAGGTGATGTAATCTCTATGATGGGTTCTTCTGGCTCGGGCAAAAGCACCTTCCTGCGATGCCTGAATCTACTCGAAATTCCCGATCGTGGCACCGTAACACTGCATGGAGAAATCATTCGCATGCAGAAAGACAAGTTTGGCCAACCGATGCCCGCGGACATGAAACAGGTAATCCGATTAAGGGCGAAACTCGGTATGGTGTTCCAGAGTTTTAATTTGTGGGCACATATGACGGTGCTTCAAAATGTTACCGAGGCGTTGATTTATGTGCTGGAGATGCCGAAACTCGAAGCGCTGGAACAGGCTGAGGCGACGCTTGAAAAAGTCGGATTGTACGATCGGCGTGATTATTATCCAGCCCATATATCAGGCGGTCAGCAGCAGCGAGCGGCGATAGCAAGAGCGCTGGCGATGGAGCCAGAAGTGATGCTGTTTGATGAGCCGACATCGGCACTGGATCCTGAACTCGTCGGGGAAGTATTGAAAGTCATGCGTGACCTCGCCGATGAAGGCACGACGATGATTGTCGTCACTCACGAAGTTGGCTTCGCACGCGATGTTTCAAACAAAGTCATTTTTCTGCACGAAGGTCAAATCGAAGCCGAAGGGCCTCCGCAGCAAATGTTTGGTAACAGCGAGTCAGAACGATTTCGCAAGTTCCTGAAGCGAGCATTGCACTGACATCGAGTTATCATTATAAAATCTGGTTCAACTGCGAACCGGAGAAATAACAACGTACCTTTGGGAGGTAAATATTGATGAGTATAAAAAAACTGTTGTTTGCTTTTATAGTGATTACACTTGCCAGTGCTTCACTACAGGCTGCAAAGCTTAGAGTAGGTGTAGAGGGCGCATACCCGCCGTTCTCCTGGAAAGAACCTGACGGTACTTTGAAAGGTTTTGATATCGATATCGCCTATGAAGTATGCAAACGTCTAAATCGCGAGTGCGTGCTGATCGAACAGGAATGGGACGGAATGATTCCGGCACTGCTGGCAAAAAAATTCGACACTATTATCGCGTCGATGTCGATCACCGCAGAACGCAAGAAGAAAATCGACTTCACTATCAAATACTACAACACCCCTGCGGGAGTAGTCGCAAAGGAAAATGCCGGATTCGCCCGTAGTAATGAAGGGCTGAAAGGCAAACGTATCGGCGTTCAACGGGCGACTACGCATCAGTGTTCTGCGGAAAAGTTGTTTCCAGATGCAGAACTGGTGTTATACGCAACCCAGGAAGAGGTGTTTCAGGACCTGGCAGTGGGAAGACTGGATGCCCAGATCTCTGATTCGTTGCAGGCCGTCGAAGGTTTCCTCAAGCAGGACATGGGTAAGGGGTTCGCGTTTCTCGGCGACATGATCGACGATAAAGAGTGCCAGGGTATAGGCGCTGGCTTTGCGGTGCGTAAGAACAATGCCATATTACGCGATTCGCTGAGCACGGCAATCAAAGCCATACGCGCTGACGGTACATACAAAAAAATAAACGACAAGTATTTCGAAATCGATATCTACGGGGGCTAGGTATCTGTAGTAGCAACCCATCCATACGCGGTGGCGGGTTTGAAATAGACTCCGTCGCCGCGGTTTTTCGACACTGATGGAAACTGTCTGGGCCTATCGGGGCCTTTTGTTTGACGGAACCGTGGTTACCGTTCAACTGGCAATCGCGTCGTTGCTGCTTGCCGTGTTCTTCGGCCTGATCGGAGCCACCGCCAAACTATCTAGTAACCGGTTGTCACAAAAAATTGCAGGTGCCTACACCACGTTGATTCGGGGGGTACCTGATCTGGTTCTTATGATGTTGTTGTTTTACGGCGGACAGCAGTTGCTGAACGAATTCGGTGAGCTTACCGGCTGGTGGGAATACCTGGAAATTAACCAGTTCACATCTGGCATATTTTCGATAGGCTTTGTTTTCGGCGCCTACATGACTGAAACCTTTCGCGGCGCAATTCTGGCAATACCACGTGGGCAGATCGAGGCGGGTATCGCCTGCGGTATGACATCGATGAAAATTTTTCGGCGCATCACCTGGCCGCAAATGGTGCGTTTCGCACTACCAGGATTCGCCAATAACTGGCTGGTGCTGGTCAAGGCGACGGCTCTGGTTTCGGTGATCGGCCTGCACGATCTGGTGTGGAATGCGTCGACCGCGGGACGTTCGGTGCGCGAGCCCTTTACCTTCATGTTCACGGTACTGATAATCTACCTATTTCTAACCGCGGTGTCCGATGTAGGACTGCGGTGGCTGGACCGCAGGTACAATGTCGGGGTACGCAAGGTTTAGCGCGATGGAAGAATCTAAAAGCCGTACATTCTGGGAGTACCTGACTTACATCAGCGAAAATAAATCTCCGCTCGATTTTGTGCTGGTTTGGGATCATATCGACCGTTTTTTATGGGGCGCTTTGCTGACCCTGGAAATTACTATTCTCGCATTGCTATTGGGCGGTGTTTTGTCGGTGCCGATGGCTATTGCACGGGCCTACAAACACCGCTGGTTGAATTTTCCCATTTGGTGCTTCACCTATTTCTTTCGCGGTACGCCGTTGCTAGTGCAGACCTATTTAATTTACTACGGACTCGCCCAGTTCGAATCAGTTCGCGAGAGCTTTCTGTGGGATCCCGTGCTATCTAGTGCCTGGTGGTGCGCATTAATAGTTTTTACCCTGAACACGGCAGGATACACAACCGAGTTTTTACGCGGATCAATCGAAACCACGCCAGCGGGTGAAATCGAAGCGGCGCGCGCCTGTGGCATGTCGCCAATGACGATGTTGCGTCGGGTAGTGCTTCCTAGTGCGTTTCGGCGCGCCTTGCCGGCTTATTCGAATGAAGTGATATTCATGTTGCACGGTTCGGTGGTATTGAGCACGATTACCTTGCAGGATCTTCTCGGTGCGGGGCGCTGGCTGAACGGGCGTTATTATCTCGCCTACGAGGGTTTCATTACAGCGATGCTTTTTTACATGGTGCTGGTATTCATCATCAGCCGTGGATTCAGTTTATGGGAAAAACACTGGCTTGTGCACCTGCGTCAACGTGAATCCGAGACTGGGGCAGTCGCTGCCAGGGCAGGATAGCCAGCAGCGTATAAAGACTGCAGCTGACCAAACAGGGACATGCATTTCTATGGCACGGAAGCTTAATTTTATGCCGGAAATAACACAATAGATTTTATCGGCAGGACTGCATTTACCCTGGCTTTCACTATTGGATACTATCGGCGTCGACGTTTTCGCCCACGATATCTTTCGGGTAATTGGTGCTGACCTTGTGCCTGCAATTTAGCGCCGGCGGTCACTTCCCCCAGTACCCGGTTGATATCGTCCAGAGTGGGCGGACTCGATTTCGAACTATTGTCCAGAGCATCACGCATGGCAGCCACATGCTCGGCTGTCGTGCCACAGCAACCACCGATGATCCGAGCACCCGCATCACGTGCCATCACCGCGTAGTTAGCCATGATTTCTGGGGTGCCGCTGTAGACGATCTCGCCATCGATGAATTCGGGAATGCCACAGTTGGCCTTGGCCACTAATATCGGATTTGTACCGTCGGTGACCACTGCTTTCATATTAAGTATTGCCACCACTACTTCGGAAGCACCGATACCGCAATTGGTTCCGCAGGCGTGGACCCGGGGCCTTGCCTGTTTCAGCAACTTCATCAGATCTGCCGCACCTACGCCCATCATCGTGCGGCCATTGGTATCGAAGCTCATCGTGAATATGATCGGCAAACCCGCTTCACCGACTCCTTTCACGGCGAGCTCAACCTCTTCGCGCGACGACATGGTTTCAATCCACAAAATATCAACCCCTCCCTGTTTTAACGCAAGCGCCTGTTCGGCGTATGCTTCCACCGCTTCATCGGGTAGCATTTCGCCAAGAGGCGCGAGGATTTCGCCGCTCGGCCCGATCGAACCTGCGACGATGACTTCACGTCCAGATTTCTCGACTTCTCCTTTAAGTATTTCGGCGGCAGCGGTATTCAGTTCAGCGACACGATGCTGCGCGTTGTGCAATTTCAGACGATAACGCGTGCCTCCGAAGGTATTGGTTAATACAATATCCGATCCGGCATCGATAAAACTACGGTAATGGGCTGCAACTCTATCCGGATGGTCGATGTTCCAGAATTCGGGCGCGTCGCCACTTCGCAAACCCATAGCAAACAGGTTGGTGCCGGTCGCACCGTCGGCGAGCAGGACATGCTTTTGGTTTAACAGTTTTTCGAATAGATTAGCCACTATATTCCTGATGCTGGTTAAATTCATCTGGTCCCAGAGCGGATTTAAGCCACCCGTTTCTGTTCCGATGCTTCATTCTGGTAACCGAGAACTGGTGCGAGACGAATTTCGGCGGTCTCGCGATTAATAGCCTGTCGTTCGGCATAGTCAAGCAATTGATCCCGGTTAATTTTGCCTACCCCAAAGTATTGTGCCTCGGGATGTGAGAAATACCATCCGCTTATCGAGGCTGCCGGTAACATCGCGAGAGTTTCGGTGAGACTGATCTGGGCAGTCTGTTCGACATCGAGTAGCTTCCATATCAATTCTTTCTGGCTGTGATCCGGGTTGGCCGGATATCCGGGAGCCGGACGGATACCCCGATATTCTTCTTTGATAAGGCCTGGCTGGTCTAGCCGCTCGTCGCTCGCATATCCCCAGTGATTTTTACGTACCTGCTCGTGCAGGTACTCGGCGAAGGCTTCGGCGAGGCGATCGGTTAAAGCTTTTGCCATCATGCTGTTATAGACATCGTGTTCCTGCTCGAACGTCTTTACCATTTGATCCAGGCCGATGCCAGCGGTGACTGCAAATGCGCCAATGGTGTCCCGTACCCCGGATTCCCTGGGGGCGATAAAATCTGACAGCGATAAATTGGGTCGGTCGGTCGGATGCACGGTTTGCTGGCGCAAGCCAACAATCCTGGACCGGATTTCTTGTCGGGATTCATCGGTGTAAACCTCAATATCGTCGTCATCGACACTATTGGCCTGAAACAGGCCAAATACCGCATTGGCTTTGATGCTGCCGGACTCGATGAAGCTTCGTAGCATCATTTGTGCCTCGGAGAATAACTGTCTGGCCTGTTCGCCAAACTGCTCGTGTTCGAGTACGCGTGGATATTTCGCGCGCAATCCCCAGGTATGGAAAAATGGTGTCCAGTCGATATAGTCGATCAGCAGGTCGAGCGGAAAGTCCTCCAATACCTGAACACCGTACACCGGTGGTATCGGCGGCAAATAAGTGTTCCAGTTGGTTTCGAGCTTGTTGGCGCGCGCGGCCGCGAGCGACAGGAACTGGCGTTTTTCTACCTTCGCCGCAAAACGTTCGCGGTAGTGATCGTATTCCTGTTCGAGTGCCTGTAAAAAAGGCTCGCGTTTGGTTTGGCTCAATAACTGATTCACCACTGCGACACTACGCGATGCATCTGCTACGTAGACAACCGGATGGCTGTAATGCGGGTCTATCTTGACCGCGGTATGCATCTTCGAGGTGGTCGCACCGCCGATCAGCAGTGGAATACTGAATCCCTGGCGTTGCATTTCTTTAGCAACGTGGGCCATTTCTTCTAGCGATGGCGTGATTAATCCCGATACGCCTATAATGTCCGCATCGTACTCCCGCGCCGCCTGAAAAATGGTTTCTGCATTGACCATCACGCCCAGGTCGATGACTTCAAAACCATTGCATTGCAAAACCACGCCGACAATATTCTTACCGATATCGTGAACGTCGCCTTTTGCGGTAGCTAGCACAATCCTGCCCTGGCTTTTTCGAGCCCCGGATTTTTGCGCATCCATCAACGGCTCCAGCCAGCCGACCGCTTTTTTCATCACTCGCGCCGATTTAACTACCTGCGGTAGAAACATTTGTCCCGAACCAAACAAGTCTCCGACGACATTCATGCCATCCATCAAAGGACCTTCGATCAAATCCAGTGGCGTGTTGGCCAGTTCCATCGCTTCGGCTGTGTCGGCAACTATATGATCGGCAATTCCCTTCACCAGCGCGTGTTGCAATCGTTGGTTAACCGGCCAGTCACGCCAGTCCTCTGTTTCCTGTGTTATAGTTTTGCCACTATCGCGGTATTCTTCTGCGATGGCGAGCAAACGCTCGGTTGCATCTTGATCGCGATTTAACACCACATCTTCAACTGCATTACGCAGGCTTTCGGGTATGTCGGCGTAAATAGCCAGTTGCCCGGCGTTGACTATACCCATGGTCATGCCGGCCTCGATCGCGTGATCCAGCAATACCGAATGAATCGCTTCGCGTACCGAATTATTTCCGCGGAAGGAAAAAGAAACATTCGACAGGCCGCCCGATACCAACGAGCCCGGTAACGCTTGTTTTATTGCCCGCGTGGCTTCGATAAATGCGTTGGCATAGTCATTGTGTTCCTCCATACCGGTAGCGATAGCGAAAATATTTGGGTCGAAGATGATGTCTTCAGGTGTAAAGCCGACACGCTCGACGAGGATGTTATAGGCACGGGTGCAAATTTCGACCTTGCGTTGCACGGTGTCGGCCTGCCCGTCTTCATCGAATGCCATTACCACGATTGCAGCACCATAGCGAAGGCATAATTTAGCCTGTTCGATGAATTCGGTTTCACCAGCTTTGAGGCTGAGCGAGTTCACCACGGATTTACCCTGTACGCATTTGAGTCCGGTTTCGATCACCTCCCAACGCGAAGAGTCGATCATTATCGGTACTCTTGAGATATCTGGTTCAGACGCGATCAGGTTTAAAAATCGGTGCATTACCGCGGCCGAGTCGAGCAAGCCTTCATCCATGTTGATATCAATAATTTGAGCGCCGTTTTCTACCTGCTGTCTGGCGACGCCGAGCGCTGCCTCGTAGTTTTCCTCTAGGATCAAATTTTTAAATATTGCCGATCCAGTCACATTGGTGCGCTCGCCGACATTGACGAATAATGACTCCGCAGTGATCGTGCAAGGTTCAAGGCCAGATAATCGACATGCGGATTTAATATCGGGTATTTCACGTGGGCTTATCCCATCGACCGCATCACGAATCGCGCGGATATGCGCTGGCGTCGTACCGCAGCAGCCACCGACGATATTGATTAGCCCACTTTTCGCCCATTCCCGGGCCTGGGTGGCCATGCTTTGTGCTGACTCGTCGTAGCCGCCGAAGGCGTTGGGTAAACCGGCGTTGGCGTGAGCGGATATATAGGTGTCGGCAATACCCGATAAATTTTCGATATATTGGCGTAATTCCTTTGGACCTAGCGCACAGTTCAGTCCTACCGAAATGGGCTGGGCATGGCGAACAGAATGCCAGAATGCTTCGGTGGTCTGTCCCGACAGGGTACGACCAGAGGCGTCGGTGATAGTACCGGAAATCATCAATGGCAGACGTATGCCGAGTTCTTCGAATGTCTGTTCGACCGCGAAAATGGCTGCCTTGGCATTGAGCGTATCAAATATTGTTTCGATCATTAGTAAATCGACACCACCAGAAATCAATGCTCGCGTCGATTCGCAATAGGCCTCGACGAGTTGGTCGAAACTGATATTGCGAAATCCCGGGTCTTCGACATCGGATGAGAGGCTTGCGGTTCGATTAGTTGGGCCCAATACCCCGGCGACATAGCGAGGCTGCTCTGGGGTTAACTGGCTATAGTGGTCAGCGGCTGTTCTTGCGATTTGGGCTGAACTTTCGCACAGTTCCACTACCAGTGACTCCATATTGTAATCAGACATTGCGATGCGCGTCGCATTAAAGGTATTGGTTTCGATGATATCGGCACCCGCCTGTAAATAGGCTTTGTGAATGTCACCGATAATATCGGGGCGGGTCAGCGACAACAGGTCATTATTCCCACGTAGATCGATCTCCCATTGTGAAAATCGCTGTCCGCGATAATCGCATTCGTCGAGCGCATGTGCCTGAATCATCGTACCCATCGCACCGTCGAGAATCAGGATGCGCTGCTTCATCAGGGTTTTCAATTCTTGTAGTTTCTGCATGTTGTGACCTGGCTGGAAATAAAAGTTGACAATAATATAGTATAAATGTAAATATAAACATATATTTATATATTAGTAAATATTATGCATACTCTCGATACCTTACTGGTAAGCCTGCGCGCGGCAGGAGAGCACACTCGCTTACGCATACTCGCGCTTTGTGCGCGTGGGGAACTCAGCGTCTCGGAATTGACGCAAATTCTTGGGCAAAGCCAGCCCAGGGTCTCTCGGCATCTGAAGTTAATGGTAGAAGCGGGTCTTTTGGAACGACTGCCGGAAGGTACCCTGGTTTATTTCCGGGTTTCTGATCGAGTCGAAGTATCTAAGCTGGCTCATGCGCTGGTGGCGTTAATACCCGAAACAGACGCGAGTTTGAACCGTGATTTTTCGCGCCTGCAGCAGGTGCGCGACACGCGCACACAAAAAGCGCAGGATTATTTTAAGCAGGTGGCTAAAAGCTGGGATACCATCCGTGCGATGCATGTGCCGCAACAGCAACTCGAAGAGGCCTTGCTAAAAGTAGTCGGGGATGCACCTGTAGGAGAACTGCTAGACATTGGCACTGGTACTGGGCGTATGCTCGAAATTCTGGCCAATCGCGTGACCCGGGGCGTTGGTGTTGATTTAAGCAGTGATATGCTGGCGCTTGCGCGAAGCAACATCGAAAACGCTGGCATCACCCATGTTCACGTACGCAAGGGCGATATGTATCAGTTGCCACTGGATGATGCGAGTATTGATCTTGCCATCTTACATATGGTTTTGCATTACAGCGATGATCCGACTGAGGTAATACGGGAGGCGAGCCGTGTGTTACGCACAGATGGTCGACTCATCGTGGTCGATTTTGCAGCACATACGGAAGAATATCTTCGCAGTGAATTCAAGCACCATCGGCTTGGATTTTCCGATCAGGAAATTCGCCATTATTTCCAGACCGCGGGTATATCGGCGAAAACAGAGCCGCAGCAACTGATAGGCGATCCCCTCACCATTAAGATCTGGCAGGCGAATAAACCAGGCAATATCCTGGCTATTCCCCGTCGAAGTAAAGCAGGTAAAGCTTGATATGAAATCTGAAATATCAAATGGCCAGGCCCTGCAGTTTTCTTATGAATTTTTTCCTCCCCGCACGCCCAAAATGACGCGTCGATTATGGCGAGCGGTTGGGCAACTCGAACGCCTGAATCCAAAGTTTTTTTCTATGACCTACGGCGCGCTCGGAAGTGATAAGCAAGTCAGTATCGATGCCGCGATCGCGATGCACGAGGAATCGCTGATTCCGGTAGCGGCTCATCTAACCTGCACCAACGCGACGCGTAACGAAATAGATGCAGTAGCACTAAAATTCCATGGTGCGGGTTTTAATCGTATTATTGCCCTACGAGGGGATTCGAGCGGTGAAGAGAGTCCGGGTCATGGCTACCGCGATGCGGTAGAACTGGTTGAAAATCTGGGTAAAATTGCAAATTTTGATATCAGCGTCGCGGCATATCCTGAAGTCCATCCACTGGCCAGCAGTGCTGGGACGGATCTGGAAATTCTGAAACGTAAACTTGATGCCGGAGCAAATCGTGCGATCACGCAATTTTTCTTCGATGCTGACTGTTTCCTGCGATTCAGGGATCGTGTGAGGCGAATCGGAATCGATAAACCTGTGATACCCGGTATCTTGCCCATTCACGACTTCGACAAGGTGCAGGCATTCAGTCAACGCTGTGGCACATCGGTGCCGCAATCTTACCGGGCCCTGTTCGCGAAGGTGAAGCACGATAAAAATGCTCAGTACCGCCTGTCGGTGGACCTCGCTGTAGGGCTGTGCGATCGACTGGCGCGCGAGGGGGTCGAGCAATTTCATTTGTATACCCTGAATCAAGCCGATATGTGTCTGGATATCAGCCTGGCTCTGGGTGCCTGTGTATCTCCACTGCCAATGGCTAGTGCTGCCTGAACTAAAAACTCCGATCGACTGCGTAATCTGCCAAAAACAGCAGTGCCTGTTTATACTCGGACTCAGCCAGCGAGACGATAGCCGATTTTGCGGACTCTGCCTCCCCTCGGGCCTGTTTCATCGTATAGTCGAGCGCGCCGGTTTTTTCGAGGATACGCGTAATCGATTCTATGTGCTCCCGACTGCCTTTTTCGATCGCGCTGCGAATCAGGACATTTTGCCGGTCGTCACCCTGTTGCATTGCGTAGATCAGAGGCAAGGTTGGGTTGCCCTCAGCCAGATCATCGCCTACATTCTTTCCCAACTCATCACTATCGGCACTGTAATCGAGTGCATCGTCGGCCAACTGAAATGCAGTACCGAGATGTTTGCCGAAATCCGCCATGGCTCGCTCAAGCGAAGCGTCCGAGCGCCCGAGGATCGCACCGATTTGAGCCGCAGCCTCGAACAGACAGGCAGTTTTACCATAGATCACTTCGTGATATTTCGCTTCCGTGGTATTCGCATCATTGATATTTAATAACTGCAGTACTTCACCCTGGGCAATCATATTGGTGGTGTTAGCGAGTAAATCCATTATTTGCATTGATCGCGCCTGAACCATCATTTGAAAAGAACGCGAGTAGAGGTAATCCCCAACCAGTATGGCGGCCTCGTTTCCCCAGATATGGCTGGCCGTTTCCTGCCCCCGGCGCATATCAGAGTCATCGACCACGTCATCGTGTAACAACGTTGCGGTATGGATGAATTCCACCACCGCGGCCAGTAGTGCATCGTCTTCGCCCGTATAACCACAGGCTTTGGCCGACAGAATGACCAGCATTGGGCGCAGACGTTTTCCACCGCTATAAATAATGTGCTGGCTCAATTGGTCTATCAACACAATATTCGAAGCCAGGTTGTCAGTGATCACCTGGTTTACGCGGAGCATATCGCCTGAACTCAGAGCCTTAAGGTCATCAAGCGTGTAAGCAATGTTGCTAGATAAAACGGCTTTGGTCATTTCGATTGGGCTAGATCAAGTTCAGCCATGGATCAGAATTTTACAGTGTGAACAGTGTATTGCAAGAGCTGGTTAATTGGTTCCCTTCGAAGACTATTTTTCGCTTCGGTCAGTGTTAACCCGCATCAAGAGACTGGTAGTAATTGATCAGTATTTCCGCGACTTCTGGGCGTGAAAATTCTTTCGGGGGCGCGATACCCTGACCGAGCATTTCCCTCATGCGGGTACCCGAAAGCAATACGAAATCTTCCTTGCTGTGATTAGGTGCCTCGCTCATCATCACCACACGGCCTAATTTATTTGACCAGGCAGTATGATCGGCGCGGAATATTTCGATTTGTAATGCGTCTTTGGGAATCTCGGTATCGAAAATAGTCTGTGCATCGAAAGCGCCATAGTAATCACCAACGCCGGCATGATCTCGCCCAATAATAAAATGCGAAGCCCCCATATTTTGTCGAAAATAAGCGTGTAACACGGCTTCGCGTGGACCCGCGTAGAGCATATCAAACCCATAACCAGTAACCATCGCGCTATTTTCCGAAAAATAAAGCTTCACCATGGTACGAATTGCGTCGTCGCGAACATCCGCCGGTATATCTCCAGCTTTGAGTTTGCCAAGTAGCATGTGGATAACCAGACCATCGCAATCGAGTCGATCCATTGCCATATGGCAGAGCTCTTCATGCGCGAGATGCATCGGATTTCTGGTTTGAAATGCGACCACCCGCTTCCAGCCGCGTTGCTCTATTTCACTGCGAATTTGTACTGCGGTCCTGAAGGTGCCACCGAAATCGGTTTCAAAGTAACTGTAATTCAGCACCTGGATGGCACCACTGACAGCAATGTTTCCCTGTGCATTGAATGCGGCTACTCCGGGGTGGTCTGGATCGCTAGTGGAATACACTTTATCGGTCATGCGTGCCATTTGTGCTTCGCTAACGGTTTCAATCGTGGCTATCTGCTGAATTGCGACTACCGGATTGCCATCGACGTTGGGGTCGCGTAATGCAATTCGCGAGGTATTTTTAATCGATTCGGTTGACTTTACCAGGTTGAGGATCGGGACCGGAAAAAACTGTCCCGAAGTAGTTTCCATATTCTCAGCGACGCTGAGCGCATCGGCCAGATTCATGAATCCGGTCAAAGGGTTAAAATAACCGCCGCCAAACATTACCGCGTTGGCCGCAGTAGCGGAACTCACCAATAGCGATGGTAAGCCTTGCGCCTCGTCGATCAGCGCATTGCGCTGAGACTCATCCGAAACGAAGAGTGGATTTAGCTTGTCCGAACCAATCGGGTTTATCATCTGTGCTCTGTGTTGCCATTCGTTATCATTACAATCGAAGACTTTAGCTTTTGCCCAAAGTGTTTGCAAACGTATCTACCTATATCAGGATAGAGTGGGCTTATCCTCTTGCCACTATCAAGAATTCCAGTCACCTGATCCCGTGGCTCGACTATCGGTTCGGCCGAAGCACCGTTTTAATTAACAATTAGTTAAAACCTCCCTGAGCTGATCCAGGGCTTGAATAATTGTCGGCATGTTCTCGCGAGCCGCGTAAGACTGGTCGATCGTGTAAATCTTCAGGGAAAATTTCTCTGCCAGGTTTCGGGCCAACTTGCTTGCGGTAGCTTCATTAGTCAGCAGGCAAACATTCGACAGCTGCTCCAGTTTTTCCTCTACGATTTGTAATGCTCGAATGCCGGCAGATTGATCGTAGGTATCGTGTAAAACTGCTATGGACACGATTCCCATATCGTTTTCGAAATGGCTGAGAAAGTCATGATCGAGAATATAGCGGGGCTTCGCTGCTTCAATCTCCGGTTTGAATTTGGTACGCCAGGTTTGGATGGCCTCGGTTAGATGACGCGCATTGAGCAGGTATATTTCGCTATTTTTGGGATCGACCTTACTAAGCGCGTCGCGAATTAGTCGCGTCATGCGTATTAGTAACACGGGGGAGTACCAGATGTGGCCATCCTGTTGCTGTAGTCCCAACCTGGGTAGCAGTTCGAGTTGTGTGACCCCTGCACGTAGTATTTGTGGCAATTGTTGAAACGAGCTCTCGAATTGGCGATCGATCCAGATCACCAGATCAGCATTCTGAAGTAAACGAAAATGCGAGGGTTTGAAAGCAAACTCATGCGGGGATATCTGCCGTTTGATTAAAAGCTTGGGATCGCCAGCTCCTTGCATAATTATTTTAGTAAGTTGGTGGAGTGGCTTGATCGAGGTCACTATTGAAACATCAGCCTGTCCACTCAAGGGAAGCAGGATGAGTAAAAAAAACAGATTTCGCGTCATCGAGTCGTGGAAACAAGTTAAGTTACGTTATAATATAACAATATGAATCATGCCCGCACAAAAACTTGCATTGCCTTCGAGATCCACGACCATCGAGATTGCCAGCACCACCAGCTATCTGCGGCCAGGAAACTGTGTGCGCAACGCAATATCCGGCTCACTTCGCGACGCCTGCAAGTGTTGGAGATTTTGCTTCAATCGCATCAACCGATGGGCGCTTACGAAATTCTCGCATGTTTGAACCTGGCTCAAAATAAACAGGCTATAGCTCCGCCCATCGTTTATAGAGCACTGGAATTTTTGCTGGCTGAAGGTTTGGTGCATCGGTTAGAGAGTAAAAAGGCGTTTATATCCTGTGTACATCCAGGGCATCAAAGTACGGCGCAGTTTTTAATATGCCGGGATTGTGAAAAAGTCGCGGAACTCGAAAACCTGGATAGCGCACTACTGTCCGAAGCGGACAATGTCGGCTTTGCGGTCGATCACTCCGTGGTCGAAATTACCGGAATATGTGCGGACTGTCGTAGAAATGTCACCTGAACTTCTCATTCGAGCTAAAAATATTAGCTATTCGAGAGGAGATAACCGCATTCTCGATCGGGTTAGTTTCGATCTCCACCGCGCGCAGATTACTACCATTATTGGCCCAAACGGCGCTGGCAAATCGACCCTGACCTGTATCGTGAATGGACTAATCGATCAGTTTAGTGGCGAGATCGAACGAGCGCCGGGACTTCGTATCGGCTATCTGCCACAAAGAGTTTATGTGAATCGGTTAATGCCTTTGAATGTAGAGCGATTGATGCAATTGACACGCCAGGTCAGCGAAGCCGAAGTCGAGTCCGCACTGGCGCAGACCGAGGTAGCCTACCTAAAGGGCCGCCAGGTGCAGTCTTTGTCCGAGGGTGAACTGAAACGCGTTTTGCTCGCTCGCACCACGTTGGGCAATCCCGATCTTATCGTGCTCGACGAGCCCACTGCAGGTGTCGACGTCACCGGTGAAGTGAAGATGTATAAACTAATTGGCGAATTTCGTGACCGTCTGCAATGCGCCGTGCTGCTGGTATCGCACGACCTACATTTGGTCATGTCTCAAACCGACCAGGTGCTTTGTTTAAACCGGCATTTATGTTGTTCGGGCCTACCAGAGGCGGTCTCCCAGCATCCGGAATATCAAGCCTTATTTGGCCAGCATACGGGAGAATCCTTAGCAGTCTATTCCCACCATCATGATCACGTTCACGACGTAGCGGGTCACCAATCAGATCATAATGGCTGAACTACTCGACAATTTCCTTGTTCGAAGCGTCATTGCTGGCCTGTTAATGGTGAGCATTGCAGCACCGATGGGTTGCCTGATGGTGTGGCAGCGCCTGGCTTTTTTGAGCGATACCTTAGGGCACGCGGCAGTCATGGGTGTCGGACTCGGCCTGGTACTCCAGCTAAACCCGATGATTGGGGTTTTGGCAGTGGTTTTGCTGATCGTTATTTCGCTCAGCCAGGTAAACAGTTTTAACAATGCTTTTTCCGAGACTACACTGGCGATAATTTCGCATACCGGACTCGCGGCAGGTCTAATTCTGCTAGGGGCATTACCTTCGAGTTCAATAAGCCTCGAAGCCATCCTGTTCGGCGATTTGCTCGCCACCACGCGAGCCGACCTTGGCATGATTTTGGCCACTACGCTGTTACTGCTATTCCTGCTATTCCGGCACTGGCGGTCGTTTGTCGCGGTCTCGGTGAGTCGAGAAATAGCTCAGGCAGAAGGAATAGCAGTCAGGAAGGTGCAATTCCTGATGTATTTAATGATCGCTCTTCTGGTGGCGGTAATGATGAAAGTTATGGGCGTTTTACTGATTGCCGCAATGCTGGTCATACCGACCAGTGGCGCACGACTGCTGAGCAAAACCCCCGAACAGATGGTATTGTTTAGCCTGGCATTTGGTCTCGCTTCGCTCGCCACTGGAATTTTTACCTCGTTTCATCTCGACTGGCAAACCGGACCTTCGATCGTATTGTGTGCAACAGCGTTGCTTTTGATCACCTTGCTGACTTTCAGGCATTTTAGGCCAGGGAGCCACTAATTTGCCCAAGTGTCCGCGGTAATAAGGAGAACTACCTGGTGTGAATGCACACAAAGGCATTGACCTTCCGCGCATCAAAAGATAGAATTCGCCACCTTTTTTAGTATCCCTTTGGAGTCAATCAAAATGTACGCTGTCATCGCTACGGGTGGAAAGCAGTATCGTGTTACCAAGGGTGAAACCCTGCGCGTTGAAAAATTAGTCGGCGAGGAAGGTTCGAAGGTTGAGCTGGATGGCGTTTTGATGGTTGCCGATGGTGATAAAATATCGATCGGTACCCCGATGCTGAAGAAAGGCACGGTCACCGCCACGATTAAATCTCACGGCCGTGGTAAAAAGATCGAGATAATCAAATTTCAACGTCGCAAGCACTCGCGTTCGCAAGCGGGCCATCGGCAAAGTTATACTGAAATCGAAGTAACCGATATTAAGGCATAAGGGGCTGAAGCATGGCACATAAGAAAGCGGCGGGCAGTACCCGCAACGGTCGCGATTCCGAGTCGAAACGACTAGGCGTGAAAAAATACGGGGGCGAAGCAGTAGTCCCCGGTAATATCCTGGTGCGCCAGAGAGGCACCAAATTTCACCCCGGCGATAATGTAGGCTGTGGCAAGGATCACACGCTTTACGCAAAAGCGGCTGGCAAGGTTGAGTTTAAGGTTAGAGGCAGCAAAAACCGCACGTTTATCAACGTAGTTCAAGCCTGATCTTAACCCAGTAAATTTCTATGGAGCCTCGCTTTTGCGGGGCTTTTTTATTTTCTGGATTAACAACAATTGGTAGTGACTAAATCTGGGGGAGTGGCCGCCGGTATATTTTTACAGGAACGCCGTGAACCCTTCCCTGGAGGCTCGCACGCAACATGACCGCCATGGATGGTGGAAATGCAATAGAGCTGTAGGAACAGCTCTTGCCAATGTTGCGTAACGTCCTGTAAAAACATCCCGGCGGTCACACTTCGATAGTGAGGCTGCCTCGGGGGGAAGGGCTCAAAACCTTATTTTTCAGGGATGAATCGAAGCGGCGTACCGGCGGTCCGGCGCTCCGGATCAGAGCGTATACGACTGCATGGATGCAGGAGGTAGAGCAACGCAGGAGCAGTTGCCGAGGGACGGATCGGTCCGACGCATCGGCACAGCGTGTTTTGAGCGCTTTGCCTACATGGATGTAGCGGTCCGACGTTTCGGTGGTAGAGCACCAACAGTAGGCGCCC
>JADFJT010000149.1 GCA_022566015.1 Pseudomonadota bacterium
AAACCCCGCACACCTGGAATAAATACGATCCTCGACGATCCGATAATCTCTAAATTTACCGTGTAACAGATACCCGGCCTTGTGTCGGAGCGCGTCGTGTTCGACCCGGCGCAACCGCCCCCGGTGCAATCGTCGAAACCAGGTCGAACGTGATATCTCGAGATAATCCAGTATTTTCTTTTCGCTGTTTAGGCCCGCGCCCAAGGTAAGCTGCGTGATTAAATCAGACATGGCTAATTCCCTTTAAGTTTTTGTTGTTGGCCGCAAGCCTGCCACAGTAAAACCCACCGATAAAGTGCATAGTGCGCTGGACAATCCGACCAGCCAGCCATATAACCAGCGCCAGATAATTATGCGTATAATGTATATTATGTAAAGTTAGCTAGTTTTTAACGAATATTCAAATAATCAGGAAAAGCACTGGAAAAACTATTATTCCCTGCCTTGAAGACACTAAAAAGGATTTTAGAATCGAAATAACCCAATATCTTCGGTATTTATCGAAATTACTTCAATTAGGTGAAGTAAGTACCTAGAATTGTGATGGTTTCCTGTGTTATTTTTACGGCCCCCAATATCGTTATGACGAAGTTGCATTAAATAGATCTCTTACATGGAAAACTTGCATCAAAGTTCTACTCATGAAATTACGCTTTTCAGCGATGAAGATCCTGCAAACGTGGTTCTTAATCAAATCGATATAGAAATAGTTCAATCTAGTAAAATGCGCGGTATTTATCGAAAGATTACTGTTTTTGATGGAACATACTGTCAACAGTCGATTAAGATTAAACACCAAAAGAAATTAAACTTTCGCGTAGACCTTGCATTTCTTTACCCACTCCCTGTCAGAGTACATCATATTGCCTGGAAGTGGGCTTACTGTGCTTCGGGTCTTACCGTTTTATTTGCGGCAATGTACTGGATCGGCTGGCTTTCAGGATGGTTTACTCCTTCGATTTATTATCTTACAGCTACGATAGCGGTAGTTTCGGTCGGGGCTATAAGCCTGTTGTTGCTTGCACACAATTCCTACGATAAGGTAGTTTTTCGAAGCCAGCATGGAGGCGTCAATCTGGTTGAATTATTGTACAAATATCCGGATAAGAAATCTTTTAAAAAATTTATCGGTCAGTTTATACTTAAAATTAAAAGCGCAAAGAAGAATAAGAATTTGTCACCATCAAAATTTCTTTCAGGAGAATTAAAGGAATTAAGACGGCTAAAGGATGAGTCCGTCATTTCGGCCGCTGTCTATGAAGCGGCCAAGGTGGAGATATTTCATAACGAGTCCTATCAAATTACCGATCCCCGTAACCTTCGATAACGCCAGCATACCCGTTATACTTGGCTTGCCCCCAACCAAAACCCGTTTTCGGTCTCTCAATAGTGTGTAAAATAGCGCTTTAACTCAACTCGAAAATCATGCAACTTAGTCCGATTACAGCGATATCTCCAATCGACGGTCGCTATTCAGCCAAAACGGCCTCTCTCAGACCACTGCTTAGCGAATATGGACTCATCTACCATAGAGTACTGGTCGAAATACGCTGGCTTCAAGCGCTCGCTAGCCACCCGGAAATCAGGGAAATTGAGACACTTTCTGAATCGGCCAATGCCAGTCTGGAATCGATTATAGAAAATTTTGACGAACAGCAGGCTAACCGTATTAAAGAACTCGAAAAGACAACCAATCACGACGTGAAGGCGGTTGAATACTTCCTCAAGGAACAGGTTGCTGACCTGGGCGAGCTATCCGCAATATCTGAATTTTTTCATTTCGCCTGTACCTCGGAAGATATCAATAATTTATCCTATGCGTTAATGCTCAAAAGTAGTCGAGACGAGGTAATCGTGCCGGCGATTAATCGGGTTATTGGATTACTTAAAAATTTGGCGCACCGGTATGCCGACGTCGCTATGATGAGTCGTACTCACGGCCAACCCGCCTCCCCTACTTCCATGGGAAAAGAAATAGCCAATGTCGTGTACCGCCTGGAACGGCAGGTTTCGCAAATGAATAAACTTGATATGCTGGGGAAACTAAATGGTGCCGTAGGTAACTATAATGCACATATGAGCGCTTATCCAGAACTCGACTGGCCAGAAATGGCTCAGCAATTTGTCGAGTCACTGGGTATCAGCTTTAACCCTTATACGACGCAAATCGAACCTCATGACTATATCGCCGAATTACTCGATGTCTATTGCCGCTGCAATACAATATTGATCGATTTCAGCCGCGATATCTGGGGTTATATTTCGATTGGATATTTTAAACAAAAGACCACTGCTGGAGAGGTTGGTTCCTCGACCATGCCACACAAGGTAAATCCCATTGATTTTGAAAATGCTGAGGGCAACCTCGGTATTGCCAATGCTATTCTTGGCCATCTTTCGCAAAAGTTACCCATTTCGCGCTGGCAACGCGATCTAAGCGACTCTACAGTTTTGAGAAATCTTGGCAGCGGTCTGGGCCATATATTGGTTGCACTGGACTCGTTAGAACGAGGCATCGATAAACTCGAAGTCAATCACGCTGCCATTAGCGAAGATCTGGATAACAATTGGGAGGTGCTAGCAGAGCCGATCCAGACCGTGATGCGGCGCTACGGCGTAGAGCAACCCTACGAAAAATTAAAAGCATTGACCCGCGGTCATAAGATCGACGCTAAAATTATTCACAACTTTGTGCAGAAACTGGATATCCCCGACCAGGCTAAGCAGCAATTGATCGAAATGACACCTGCAACTTATATTGGAAACGCAGTAAGCCAGGCAAAAAAGATATAAATACCTGGCCGTTTATGTCTCTGAAAATCGTATCGATTTCAATGTGAGCTGGGATTAAATTATGTCCAGGAAGTTGCAAAAATTCGACCCAGAGATATTTATTCGTCAATATTGGCACAAAAAACCCGCGTTGATGAAACAGGCCTTCCCCAACTTCGAGTCACCCATCACACCCGAAGAGTTAGCGGGGCTTGCCTGCGAAAGCGATGTACACAGTCGCCTGGTGATAGAAAAGGATGGGATTACACCCTGGCAAGTAAAATATGGGCCTTTCGATGAAAAGATATTTCAGAGCTTGCCCGAAACCCATTATTCACTACTGGTGTCAGAATGTGAAAAATGGATCCCGGAACTCGCTGCCCTGCTCGAGCAATTTCGTTTCATACCAATATGGCGCGTCGACGATCTGATGGTGAGCTATGCACCCGCAGGTGGTTCAGTCGGCCCACATAGTGATGAATACGACGTATTCTTATTGCAGGCCTACGGGCGTCGTAAGTGGCAATACACGAATGATCGGGTGCAGAACCCTGCTCTGCTTCCTGATCTCGATCTCGCCATTATGCGTGACTTTTCATTTGATCAGGAAACAATACTCGAACCAGGAGATATGCTCTATTTACCGCCTGGCATCGCTCATCACGGTATAGCGATCGAGCCCAGTATGACAATATCGATTGGATTTCGAGCACCGACTGCTAGCGAGGTACTCGAATCATACTTGCTTGAGATCGATCGACTAAACCTCGGGGCAATAAGGTATGCCGATCCAGAGCTGAAACTTGATCGCCATTTTGGCGAGATTTGTGACATAGAAATCGAGCACTTTAAATCACTGGCTTTATCTTTACTCGATCAGCCAGATAATCTGTGGCGCGACACAGTAGGCAAATTACTATCCGATACGACTATTGTCGAACAATACGAATCTGGCGACGTGACTTCATTTGAGGACATAGTCAATCGTCACTGGATTATCAATCCAGACACTAAAATGCTGTATTATCGGAGTGATACCAGCGTAATGTTTTACTGTAATGGACGTGCATTTGAATTACCTCATTCAGATCAGGTCATCGATTGCATCCAGAATCTATGCGAAAACCGATGCCTGACACTAAAACTAACCGATGCCTGCCGCGGCAACAAAGCACTGGCATCATTAGTATGTGAGCTGGTGACTATGTCAGCATTTATTCACGCAAATGAATAATGAATAGGCCTGCTATCGATATCGCGTACTGGGATGTTGAAAAGGACGAGTTGAAAAAGCTGCGCACTCTGGTTTTTGTCGAGGAGCAAAATGTTTCGGTAGCTATAGAGGATGATGGGCTTGATCCTGTTTGTAGGCACGTTAAGGCACTCGTGGATGATCGCTATGTGGGAACGGGTCGGCTTTTACCCAGTGGATTCATTGGCCGCATGTGCGTACTCAAAGAATATCGCAATCAGGGCATCGGTAGAGCTATGCTGGAAATGCTGATTCAACAGGCCGATGAAGCGGGCCACCCACAGGTTTTATTGAATTCACAATCCTGTGCGATTCCGTTTTATCTGAAAAACGGGTTTACTATCGACTCGGAAGAATTTGTTGAAGCCGGCATACTACACCAACGGATGCTATTGAAATTGACGGTCAATTAAATATAAATATCAATAAGTTATGAAAGAAACTTCAAGTAAATTATTAGAAGGTAGAAACGATTGTCGCCGTTGTGTTCGGGAGTTGATTGAATTAGCCACGCAGCGAGTTTATTTAATCGGGACGAATCTTGAACCTGATCTGTACAATTATAAATACCTGTACGATCAGCTGTCGACGCTCGCGGCACGCAATCAAAAAACAGATATTCGCGTGATCGCACATGACACACGTATGGCGGCCCACACCGGGCACTATTTGATTTTACTGGCCCAAAGGCTCCCGACATTTGCACAAATTCGAATTACCGTGACCAGGGATCATCGAAATTTTAGCGAAAACTGGCTAATAATCGATGATATGGCTTTTATGAGAATCAAAAACCCGGCTAGTTACGAAGGCTACTTTAGTGCAGATAACAAATTAGAGTGCCGATCACTTGCCAAGAGCTTCAGTGAAATCTGGGAAGCAAGCCTGCCAGATCAGAATACTCGACGCCTCAGTATTTGACTGGTTCAGAATAATGCGTTAACCCCAACCACGACAGTGTACTTATCGTATTCATATACCGGGTCGGTCGGGCGGTTATTGGTATACAGAAATTCAGCGATTATCGTCCAGGTGCCGTCCGCCTGGTAATTGTAGTCCAATTTTAACCTGGCTCGCTCGTCTTCCCTGTCCTGGGAGCCGACAGGTTCGTAATCACTCACTCGATATTCGATTTTTACGCCGGTTCTCAATTTTTGAGATGAATAACGGTAATATTGAATCGCAAATTGATCCCTGGTTGGCGAAAAGCTGGCTGTTGCGGTATCTTGACGGTTATTACTTTCATGTCCGTACTCATAGCGGAATTCCCGCCGTTTAGAGCCATGTATCAATCTAATGTTAAACCGGCTTCGATCACCTTCCAGGAAATCGAATCGGCTCGAAAGGTTGGATCTGTCTTCCTGC
>JADFJT010000051.1 GCA_022566015.1 Pseudomonadota bacterium
GAGAACTGCTGGGATGGGAACCACCCATTTCGGTAGATGAAGGGCTGCGGCTGGCGGCAGAAGGCTTTAACAAGTGATCCGCGAAAGCTCTATTGTTTAAACCTGTGTTACTCCGTTTGAACCCTGTCACCACGCCCCTTGCCAAACCCGGTAGCGATAATTAATTTGATATAAAGCGTAATGCTCATACTGTTGATCATTAACTGGTCATAGCGCGCCAGTTTGCGTGGCGTGGACATATCTATATCGTTGACCTGGGCCAGGCCGGTGATACCAGGTTTTATTGTAAATACCCCTCTTATTCGTCTTTCTTCTATCAACTCTGTTTGATTGGGCAGGCAGGGTCTCGGGCCTACCAGGCTCATGTGTCCCACGAATACATTAAATAATTGCGGCAGTTCATCCAGTTTGGTTTTGCGCAGAAATCGGCCCAGTTTGGTAATAGCGGATGCGTCTACCAGGTGGGTTCCGACTGAACTTGTGTTAATCGCCATGGTACGAAATTTAATGAGCGTAAAAAGTTTCTGGTTTTTACCCACCCGCTGTTGGGAAAACAGGGGTGCACCGTTATCGATCAGGCCGATGATATAAATTACGAGCATGACCGGCAGGCCGAAAATAATGCCTGTTAGTGAGAAAAATATATCGAAGCATCGAAGCAAGGTAGATTGCATATATCGGCTCTATTCTCGCTGAATTTTAAACGGGTGTGTTCTGTATTGTTGCCATTGTAACCGAAGGCTACGAACTCCTCACCAAAAGGGCAAGGCATCGAAATCAAAAATCTGTTTTTCGCAGCGGCGCACGCAGAGGAAAAGCACAAGACAGGAAGGTGGAGAACTATAAACGCAGCCCCTAAAGCGGTGTCTACTGTCCTATTGATGGGGTCCACTTCTCTATTGATTCCATACTGCTGAGATAGCTCTGAAAGTGTCTGGTCTCCCTTAATCGCAGCCAGGGCTACTTTGGATTTAAATTCCGGTGAATGATTTCTACGTTTCTTACTCATTTTCTGCACACCTCTTTTCTTTGAAGATAATAATACAGAAAATAACTCCTTAACTTCAGGTGTTTACTGTCCTATCGATGGGGTCCACTTCTCAACCAGGTTTGGTCAATGGATTTCATGAGTGACAGTTTGAATGATGGCCGACGGTTCAGAACCTTCAGTGTACTGGACGACTACAATCGTGAGGGTCTGGGTATTGAAGTTGATTTCTCTTTGCCAAGTGAACGAGTACTCCGGAGCTTAGAGCGAATCATCGAATGGCGCGGTAAGCCATTGGCTTTGCGTTGCGATAACGGTCCGGAGTATATCAGTCAGAAACTAATCGACTGGGCAAATCAGAAGCAGATCACGCTGTTATATATTCAGCCTGGCAAACCCACTCAAAATGCCTACGTTGAACGATTTAATCGCACCGTCCGTCATGAATGGTTGGATTTACACAGTTTCAGTAATATTGCACATGCTCAGCTATTGGCGACACAGTGGCTGTGGATATATAATAACGAACGCCCGCACACGGCAATCGGGGGCATCCCTCCGAGAAAATTACTGAAGGTAGCATGACGTGTTCGAAGTGCTGTCCAAAGGGGCGCCGTTTAAATCAAGCTCCACTACGTTCCGCTTGATTTAAACGGAATGTAACTGGAATGGATAGTGAAGATATAACCCTCTACTGATAGCTTCGGTTATAAATGGGGGGATTACAAATTGCTTTGACATGTATTTGCGGTACCAATAACATAATCCGAATTTTTCAGGGGGAACCAGACATGCCAGACCATTTCCAGGGCTACCAAATCAACAAAACCGAAGCAGGGCAGACCTGTGAATTAAAGCAACTCAGCGATGACGACCTGATGGAAGGCGACGTTACCATTCGAGTCGAGTACTCAACCTTGAACTACAAGGATGGTCTGGCATTGACCGGAAAGTCTCCGGTGGTACGAAAATTTCCTCTTACGCCTGGCATCGATTTTTCAGGCACTGTAATCAGTTCTGACCATGACCGTTTTAAAACAGGGGATCGCGTAGTATTGAATGGCTTCGGGGTTGGTGAGGTGCATTCGGGGGGTTATGCACAAAAGGCGCGCGTTAACGGCGACTGGCTGGTGCATCTTCCAGACTCTATCGATTTGCGCCAGGCAATGGCGATAGGCACTGCTGGTTATACGGCAATGCTATGTGTGATGGCGCTCGAACACCATGGCATCGTGCCCGATAGCGGCGATTTGTTGGTCACCGGAGCTTCGGGTGGAGTCGGTAGTGTGGCCGTAGCGATACTGAATAAGCTGGGTTATCGGGTGGTGGCTACTACGGGACGCATGGAGGAAAAAGATTATCTACGGGGACTCGGGGCTGCCGATGTGATTGATCGTAAAGATTTTTCTGAAAAGGCCAGGCCACTGTACAAAGAGCTGTGGGCAGGCGCGGTCGACGTGGCAGGTGGCAATACACTCGCCAATGTATTAAGCCAGATTAAATATGGCGGTGCAGTCGCAGCTTGTGGATTGGCTGATTCGATGGAATTGCCTGCCTCGGTGGCTCCTTTTATTTTGCGTGGTGTGACTCTATACGGGATCGATTCGGTTACGGCCCCAATGAATAAACGCGAAGTTGCCTGGAAACGCCTGGCCGAGGATCTCGATATGAAATTGTTGGAAGACCTGTCATTTGATCTGAGTTTTAATGACTTGCCAAAGGCTGCCGAACAAATACTCGAAGGTAAAATTCGTGGCCGTGCGATAGTCAAATTACCAGACTGAATTCGCTTCACATCATTTATTCTGACAAGCCCGCGCCAATCTTCGTTCGGGTCATCTATGGATCGTAATTATACATTTGGTGTAACTCTGGTCGTCGTCGGGGGTGTTTTCCTGAGCCTGTCTGGAATATTTCTGCGCAATGTAGAGTCCGCATCCGGGTGGCAAATTCTCTTTTATCGTGGTATCGCTTTTTCGACCATGTTGTTTTTAATCTTGCTGGTCAAATATCGTAGCAAAACACTTGAGGCGTTTAAGGCGATTGGTAAACCAGGAGTATGGGCTGGAGTGGCACTTGGCCTGGGTTCGATTTGTTACGTGTATGCGATTTTACTGACGACTGTCGCAAATGCGGTTTTTATCATTGGGGCTTCGCCACTGGCCACTGCGTTTGTAGCATGGATTTTTTTGCGTGAAAAGACGTCGAAGTTTGGAGTCGTAGCGATGCTGGTTTCGCTGATAGGCATCGGCCTGATGTTTGCCGATGGCTTACTCGAAGGTCGATGGCTGGGCAATGTCGCCGCATTAATGGTGGTGGTGTCGTTCGTTATATTTTTATTGATCCTGCGCAAAAAGCGCGAAATCGATATGTTACCGGCCACCTGTATCGGTGGTCTGGTGATGGGCGGTGTCGCAGGTTTTTTTGCCGATAACCTGATTGTGTCGAATCATGATCTGGTGATCGCACTGTTGATGGGCTGTGTGCAATTCGGTATTGGTTTTATGTGTTTTACTATTGCTACTCGGTATATTTTGGCTTCTGAAGTAGCACTATTTTCGTTAACCGAGTCCATTCTCGGGCCCATCTGGGTGTGGATTGGCGTTGGCGAAAAACCGAGTATTTTAACTCTGATCGGTAGTGCCATTGTGTTGGTATGCGTCAGTTCCTATTGTATCGTCAATATCCGGCAGGAGCGAGTTAAGTAGATGTCAGTTTCTGGCACAGTAATGTGTGAAAACTCAAAATACACGGCGTTTGACAAAAAATATATCCACTATGATGCTTAAAAAAACCGAATTTGCATGATATCTCCACCTACAGGTATTTAACTCACCCAAATACGCTGGTGTTTACCACTTTGAATTATAGGATATAGTTTTCACACACCCCGGGCGCCAAAGGAATTGAATTACGAATTGCTTCGAGAAATTTCAATCCGGTCTCCAATTTTAATTGCGCCTGAGCGGATGACCTCGCAGCAAACGCCACCCCGCCAGTCGGGGGTGAGGGCCGATTTAAGGCCCTGGTGTAGCTGGTCCATTAGCGAGCAGGGATTGGTTTCCTGAATTATCTTCAATTCGACTTCTCCGATGCGGATGAATTTACCGACATCGTCAGCGCTAAACTCTATGCCCTCGATCAGCAAGTTTGCCCTCCGAGTAGTCCAGTGTATTGTTGCGTCTAACGTATCGCAGGTCTTTTGCCAGGCTGACTCGCTTAAGAGCGTGATCTGCCGACCCTTTTGCGAACCTCTGAAATCTTCAACGATTCCATTTTCGACGGTCACTTCTGCGCTTTCTCTGGTTTGCATAGCCGCGCGAGCGGTGGTTTTGATGGCAATTGCTTTCAGCGTTATCATCGGATCTCCAGGCTGTTTATCGGTGAATTATCGGTTAAGGTCGTCATTCAATTTTCGATCAGTCGATAGCAGGCCGTATACCTTGCGCCGGGTATCTTCATTCTCTGATGTTGCACAAATGACTGGAGTAATTCATCGATTGATCGCATGATTTTTGCTTCGCCTCTAATTTCGTATGGGCCGTGTTGTTCGATCAGGCGGATGCCTTCGTCTTTGACATTGCCTGCGACGATAGCGGAAAAAGCTCTGCGTAAATTAGCTGCTAGCTCGTGAGCTGGTAAACCGCTATCGAGCTCGAGACTAGCAACGTTTTCGTGGGTCGGGTGGAATGGTTGCTGAAACTCGGCATCCACTTCCAGGATCCAGTTATAATAATATGCGTCGCTATTTTCTCGTCTGAAGCTTCGAACGATTTCTATGCCTGAGCTTATTTCCCGCGCGACTTTATCGGGGTCGCCGATAATAATCTGGTAAAGTTCCTGAGCTTCCTGGCCCAGGGTTAATTTAATGAACCGGTCGATTTGATCGAAATAATCGCTGGCGCATTCGGGTCCTGTCAATATGAGTGGAAAAGGGATGTTTTTGTTGGCCGGATTAAGCAAAACACCGAGTATAAATAGAATTTCTTCGGTAGTACCAACACCACCCGGGAATATGACTATCCCGTGTCCGGTACGCACAAAGGCTTCCAGGCGTTTTTCTATATCCGGCATAATGACCAGTTCGTTGACGATTGGATTAGGGGATTCTGCTGCAATGATTCCAGGCTCAGTAATGCCAATATATCGACCGTTGTAAATTCGCTGTTTGGCGTGTCCGATGGTGGCTCCTTTCATCGGACCTTTCATCGCGCCGGGTCCGCATCCGGTGCATATATCAAGACCGCGCAGACCCAGCTGGTATCCGACTTCTTTGGTGTGGTCGTACTCTTTGCGACTAATCGAATGGCCGCCCCAACAGACTACCAAATTAGGTTCGGTTTCCGGTAAGAGAACCCTGGCATTTCGGAGAATATGAAAAACGGCATTGGTAATACCATTAGAACTACTCAAATCGAAATTCTGATTGGTATCAATCTGGTTTTTAATAAATACTACATCGCGTAGAACTGAAAATAACTGTTCCTGAATACCGATAATTACCTGGCCATCGACATACGCGCTGGCGGGCGCATTTTCGAATTCGAGTTTAATACCTCGTTCCTGGGGCACCACCCGAATATAAAAATCCTGGTATTGTTCGAGTACCTGTTTACTGTCATCAACGGTACTGCCAACGTTGAGAACGGCGAGCGAGCAACGCCGAAAAATATCATAGCTGCTACCGTATTCGCTACTTTGCTTGAGTTCATTAACTTCAACCTGTGACAGTATTTCCAACTGTCCATGAGGCGTAATACGGGTAGTTTCCCTATTATTGTTCATTCTAGAATTTTATCTTGATCGAGTAATGTTTTAAATTGGTGCCGATGAAAGTATAGTGCAGCTACTACACAGGGGTATCATGACATGAGTGACGAATTATTCGAAGTGGCATTTTCCGGACAGATTGTAGACGGGGCGAATCCAGAGGAAGTGAAGGCCAGAGTCGGTAAAATGTTCAAAGCCGATGATGCCAAAATAACGACGTTATTTTCAGGTAAACGCGTCGTTATCAAAAAGAATATCGATCAAACAACGGCGACTAAATACAAGGCAGCACTCTTTCAGGCTGGAGCGGTCAGTGAAATAAATCCCATGTCTGATGGCGCTGTAGAAAGTTCAGCGCCGGTAACACCCCCGGCACAGGAATCGAAGCCAGCTTCTGCCCCAAAAGTAATCCCCGACGTCACTTTCGAAACTGGTGAATGGGGTGAAGTTGAGCCACCGCCACTAGTCGACCCACTCGGAATTACTGGCGATCAAATTGAAGATCTGGATGCGACTTTGGCGCCAGCGGGCAGCGCAATTCGGGATAAAATCGAGGAAATCCCTGAGCCTCAGTTCGACCTGTCGGAATTAGATATTGCGCCGGTGGGAAGCGTTATTAGCAGCGCCAAAAAAGACCCCGAGCCGCCGCCGCCCGATACTACCGGCATTACCATGGCCGACTGACTGAAAAAGGCTCATGTGGCACAATACTGCGTTAAAACCTGGTTCAAAATTGCTCATTTACATGGGTGTAAACTACGCATTTTTGAACCAAATTTTGCCTTGTCTTGCACTCACCTGAGACTTTTTCGGTAGCACCTGAAAAATATTAACTCGTTAACGGCGTTTTGCGTGCTCGATCATCTGTAAGATTTGCCGAAATACAGAGTTACTTAGGGATTCGCCGAGATCGACCGCGAGGCAGTGGCGGTAGTAAGGGGTGAGACTCAGCCCGACGCCCAGGCCATATATTTCTATACTGGAATTTTTATCGTATTTTTCCACTACCTGTTTTAAGTGATTGTCGAGGTAATAGGCATCGTTGGCCTGATGCGTGGCTGAATCCATCGGGCTACCATCTGAAATGACAATCAGTATCTTGCGTTGTTCGCCATGTCTGAGCATTCGATCGCAGGCCCAGTCAACCGCTTCTCCATCGATGCCCTCGCGGAAGGGAGAAGATTTTAGCAGCGCAGCGATAGAACGCCTCGATTTACGCCAGCTCGTATCGGCATTTTTGTAGACCAGGTGACACTGTTCGGCGAGTCGCCCGGGGTTAGTGGGCCGACCCTGAGATACCCATTCCTTAAAGGCACGGCCGCCATTCCAGCTACGGGTGGTAAACCCAAGTATCTCGCTCGAAATATCAGCCTGGTCGAGCGCGCGACCGAAAATATCGACCAGCATTGCTATCGAGTCGATGTGTTTTTTCATCGAGCCGGAACAGTCGATCAAAAATGAAACCAGGCAGTCGTTTTTGAATCGATATCGATCGCGTAAAAATACGCGTCGTTCAGCGGGTGACGAAACCACCAAACTCAGGCGACGACCATCGATCAAGCCTTCTTCTTCTCCAAAAAGCCAGCCATCTCGCCCTGGCACTGCAAGCAAGTTCGAAATCTGCCTTGAGAGTCGTGGAATATTAATGCCCTGGGCGTGGATCAGGCGATCGAGTCGTTCACGAAATTCTCTTAGCTCGTCCTTGCGTACCTGCGAAGATGCCTTTATTTCAGTATCGTAACGTCGGGTAAAAACCCGGTAGCCCAGTGGTTGGTCGGACAGTACCTTACTGTCCCCAGTAATAATCGTCGCTATATTCGAGTCGTCGAATACATCGGAGAAATCAAGCGCGATGGACATGCGACTAAGCGCCTTATATATTTCAGCTTGCTCATTTTGTTGATCAGCATTTTTCTCGCTGGAAGCGCGCAGACTATTATCTACGATTTGTGCGATTGACAGTGCGTGTTGGGCAAAAGCATTTTGATCGTGCCGATCTCGTTTCAGCCCCGTGAGTTCGTGACCGATTATCGGCGTAATCGAAGCGCGCGTGGCTTCGATTAAATCATCGGTTGCTTCCAGTGTAGGATTTCCGCTTAAACGCGACCAGGCGAGTTGAGCGATGGTATAGATTAAAATTCCAGGCTGTGATTCGGTATGCTTTGCCTGGTGAAACCGCATCGACCACTCCCTGAATTGATATAACAGGTTAACCTTGATGCCTGGATGTTGATCGCTTACCAATGATTCAACCCGAAGTTGTTCGAGTAAATCGAAAATTAACTTTGCTAGCGGCAATTTTGGGGATAGAGAAAGGTGTAATTCCTGATCACTGTGTTTCAGGCGTAACGCAATACCGTCGGCTGCCCCGCGGTGCGAACGAAAATCGCTTTCCAGCGGATCAGGTTGTAAATGGAGTGCGCCAAACCTAACACGCTTTCCCGCCAGAAATAGTGTTTTACCGCGGTGGTGTAGTTCACAAAGGCCAGTCAGTGCGCGTATAGAAGCACCACAAAGCTCCTCGACCTGTTGTTTTTGCTTTTCGCTAAAATGCATTAATTGTCGGTATTATCGTGTAAATTCAAATACGATGCATCCAGCTCCTGGTCGAAACAACGTTGAAAATACTCGGCGATTATCGGGTGTTCGTCTTGTTCGCATTTATTCAGGAACGACAGTCGAAACGCAAGTACATGGTCGTCGAATATCAACGTGTTTTCAGCCCAGGATATGACGGTTCGGGGCGACATCAGCGTGGACAGGTCGCCTACGGTAAAGCCTTCACGGGTGAGTGTCGCCAGAGCTACCATCGATTCGAGTAATTTTTGGTATTTATCACTGCAAAATTCGGGTACCCGAGTCTGGACGATCGCCTTTTCTTCCTGTTCGGTTAGATAATTTAGCGTAGCGACGATATTCCAGCGATCGATTTGCCCCTGGTTGAGTAACTGGGTGCCGTGGTATAGCCCAGTCGAATTGCCAAGACCAACGGTATTAGCAGTCGCAAATAAGCGGAAATAGGGGTGGGGCGTTAATACGCGGTTTTGATCCAGCAGTGAAAATTTGCCATCGCGTTCGAGAAGGCGGTGAATTACGAACATAACGTCGGCGCGGCCAGCGTCGTATTCGTCGAATACCAGTGCGATTGGCCGTTGTAGTGACCAGGGTACTATGCCCTCCTGGAATTCGGTCACCTGCCGATCTTCGCGTATCACTATCGTATCTTTGCCGACCAGGTCGAGTCGGCTGATATGGCCGTCGAGGTTGACGCGCATGCAGGGCCAGTTGAGCCGGGCTGCTATTTGTTCGATATGGGTTGATTTGCCAGTACCGTGCAAGCCCTGCAACATCACCCGCCGGTTGTGAGTAAAGCCAGCCAGAATGGCGAGCGTTACCTCCTGGTTAAAAAGATACCCTTCGTCGATATCCGGCACAAAGTCGGCGCGTTCGGCAAACGCAAGCACTTGCATATTACTATCGATGCTGAACAGGTCGCGAACCGAGTGTGAAACCTGCGGTTCATCGGGCATGGTAATCGAGTGCATAGTTGATGTGCCTTTTGGTTCGCGAGATAATTAAGACGCCGGAGTATACCTTATCAATACTTGGGCTGATTAAGTACTTGTACATCAAATAATAGAGTATATCGAGGTAGACAGACTGCCCGGCTTTTGCAGGACTCGCCGTGAATACGTCCTTGTAGGCTCGACACCCGCGTCCCTGCGGCTGACGGTCCCGCAAAAACCAGCCAGTCTTTCTATTGTTAGATGGAGATTATTGATAGACAATCCGGTTTCGCTTATAGAAAAAACTGTATTTCAAACAGGACAAACCATGAATAATAATGGACCACTAACAGGTTACCGAGTGATCGAATTAGGTCAATTGCTGGCAGGTCCTTTTGCCGGATGTATGCTGGGCTATTTTGGTGCCGAGGTGATCAAAATCGAGCCACCCGATGGCGGTGACCCGATTCGTCGATGGCGCGAATTGCAGGATGGTACTTCGTTTTGGTGGTATTCGCTGGCGAGAAATAAAAAATCGGTGACCATTGATTTGAAAACAAAAAAGGGGATGGCACTGGTCAGGGAACTGATCGATGGCGCCGATGTGGTGATCGAGAACTTTCGCCCGGGCGTGGTCGAGCGTTGGGGCATTGGCCCGAAGCAGTTTGAGGAATCCAATCCCGGGCTGGTGTACGCACGAATTTCGGGGTATGGACAAGACGGACCCTACGCAAATAAGGCGGGTTTTGCATCGGTTTGCGAAGGGATTAGCGGGTTTCGATACGTGAATGGCCATCCCGGTGAGGTGCCGGTACGTCCTAATCTCAGTATCGGCGACACGATCTCTGGCATTCATGCCGCCCTGGGTATCAGTTTAGCTTTACTCGAACAGAAACGTAGCGGCGTCGGGCAGGTGGTCGATGTGGCTTTGTATGAGTCTATGTTTAACCTGCTGGAGGCCGTGATACCAGAATTCGATGGGGCAGGGGTGGTGCGCCAGCCCTCGGGCAGCACCGTGACAGGCATAGTCCCTACCAATACCTATCGCTGTCGCGATGGCAAGTATGTGGTTATCGGTGGTAATGGCGATTCGATATTCCAGCGCTTAATGATCGCGGCGGGCCACCCCGAGATGGCCGAAGACCCGCGACTCGCTTCCAATCCGGGACGTGTCGAGCATGAGGGTGAAATCGACCAGGCCTTGTCTACATGGTGTTCGCAAAATGATTCGACAGATTTGCTTCGAACTCTGGACTCGAGCAAGGTGCCTGCGGGTCCAATTTACGACGCCGAAGACATGATTAACGATGCACACTTCAATGCGCGTGGTTTATTTGAATGTGTCGAGATTAATGGTAAGCCTTTGAAAATACCGGCTATCTTACCCAAACTGAATAAAACGCCGGGATCGACGCGTTGGCCCGGCCCTGAACTGGGAAGCCATAATCAGGAAGTGCTGGGCGAATTGTTGGGACTGTCCAGTGATGAAATGGATTCTCTGTCGGAAGATGGCGTGATTTAGGCGGGGGCAATGGATATTGCAGATTCAGTTTTCTACGGTGGCTTGCGACTCGAACGTGAGAGTGAAGCACGAAAAGATCCCCAATGGATTCAACAACAGTGGGATCGCCCCGACTGTCGTGTGCTTTTAATGAACAAGGATCGCAATCTAATGCACTGGGTGAGGGATGGAAAATCCGTTCCAACAGCGATCAGTCATACGCGTGAACAAGTTGAAAACCTGCTCGATCCAGCGTATGAAACAGTATTCCTGGGTCTCGATAACGAAACACCGTTGTTTGCTACCGATGTGTCGATCGGTAATGTTGATCAGTTCAAGAAAATCAACGGTGAATACGAATTTATCGATTTGCGCGAAGCAGGGTGGTTATTGAATGCACAGGAAGCGGCACTGCTAGCCTACGCCAGGGGCTTGCTGTACTGGCATCGACACAGTGCTTACTGCAGCACCTGCGGCAGCCCGGCACAAAGCCAGCATGGTGGACATCTACGACTATGTAGTAATGAACAGTGCGCGCGTCTGGCTTTCCCGCGTACCGACCCGGCGGTGATCATGCTAATAGAACATCGTCCGGCTTCGGGCCCGGCGAAATGTTTACTCGCACGCAACGCACGCTTTGCGGCGCGCCTGATGTCGACCCTGGCTGGATTTGTCGATCCATCCGAGAGCCTGGAAGAAACGGTCATTCGCGAAGTCTATGAAGAGACGGGAATTCGGGTTGACCGGGTGAGTTATCAGGCCTCGCAACCCTGGCCGTTCCCCTCGTCGATTATGCTGGGCTTTCGAGCCCAGGCGATCAATACCGATATCCAGATCGACGGAGTCGAAATCGAAGAAGCACAGTGGTTTAGCGCCGATGAATTAAAAGAGTTTGGTGAATGGGGTGACGAAAGTGATGATTACTGTCTGCCTAGAAAAGACTCGATCGCGCGTTTTTTAATTGAATCCTGGATCACCGACACGAGCAGGCGCCCTGATTGAAGGGCGCCTTATATCGAAGGGTCAGCGATTAAGCACATTTTTTTAGCTCGAATAGCGCCTGATTGGCACTCTGGATATTTCGCAACTTGCTGGACACCGAACCTGAAGATTGACTCAGCTGATTGTCGAGGGCTTCATTGCGACGTAGTTCACGGCGAGAGCCCAGAGCTTCCAGCGTAATTTGGCCGGAGCGAAGTTCATGTAAGTCGGCATGGCTCAGTCCAATGTCGTCTAGTATTTGATCGCTCATCTGCAATATTGCTTCGGTATCCTTCCTGTCCTGCGCGCGCGCTTTAGAATCCTTAAAATACTGTGTGACCGAAGCTTTGATTTTACCGAATATCGCAATTATGAAGTTCGCGCGTATTTCGTGAGCGCGTTGCTGGTAGTCTGAAGTCGTCGAGGCAAACTGTTCGATAAAGTTGCGATTGACCCCGTGTCCGGTATTGGCATCGACCATCGATGCGATTGCCAGGTTGAATAATTTCATGTTAGTAAACCTCATTAGTTTGTATGGAAAATATATTTGCTACGGGTGAAATATAGAGCTAACATAACAATTATTCAAACGATCAATTTTAATTTATAGTTTAGAAAATCTAATCAATTATGGCGCTTTTACCTCCATTGAATTCTCTGCGCGCGTTTGAAAGTGCGGGACGGCATTTGAGTTTTAGCAAGGCGGCCCTCGAATTGAGTGTAACGACTGGTGCCATCAGCCAGCAAATACGCACGCTGGAAGAATTTCTCGATATCAAGCTGTTCAAACGTCGTAGTCGCTCGATCGTACTGACTGAGCCTGGACAGATATTTCTACCGTTACTGTCGGAAGGTTTTACCCGCATTACCGAGGCGGTCGACACAGTGCGTCGCTCTCAACGTGACGGACCCCTCACTATATCGGCCGCCCCTTCATTTACCTCCAGATGGCTGATCCCGCGCTTATGCAAATTTCAGGCACGCCATCCAGAGATAGATGTACGCATCGACGCGTCGTCTCGGCTGGTCGATTTCGTACGCGAAGATATTGATGTTGGTATTCGATTTGGCACCGGGGAATTCGAAGGCCTCGATCCTATTTATTTATTTTCGTTCGACCTGATAGCCGTGTGTAGTCCAGATTTAATCCGGGGAAGCAATGGCTTACTCGATATATCAGATATTGCTGACTATACCCTGCTGCACAACGAAGATGCAAATACCGGAGATAGTTGGCCCGACTGGGGGATGTGGCTCGCCACCGCAGGAATAGACGATATCGATGCGAGTCGAGGCATCTTTTTCAACCAGGGCGAAATGATAATCAATGCCGCAATCGAAGGACAGGGTATCGCGCTGGTCGGCAATGTACTGGCGGCTGGCGAAATCGAAGCAGGACGCCTGGTTCAACTTTTTGAAACCAAATTACCGGTACGCCTGAGTTTTCATCTGGTTACCAGCAGGCAAAAAGCACGCAGTACCAAAGTCACTGCATTCAGGGAATGGATACTGGAAGAGAGTGCTTATTTGCGCGCGGACTGAAACATACTGGGCCTGAAATCAGGTTTTAGATCTCGGTACCTGTTCGGCTTCCAGAACAGGATCATCGGCTTCTAAATACCGGTCCCGGGCAAAATAGGTATAAATTACCGGCAACACGAACAGGGTAAACATCGTACCTATGGCAAAGCCCGAAACGATGGTGATGCCGATTGCCTGGCGACTCGCCGCACCTGCGCCACTGGCGATGACCAGTGGCATGATGCCGATAATAGTCGAGAAGGAGGTCATCAGGATCGGGCGTAGTCGAATCGACGATGCTTTAATGACCGCCTCGACTGGGGACAGCTTTTCCCTGATTTGATATTCGTTAGCAAATTCGACAATTAATATTCCGTGCTTACTGATCAAACCGATCAGGGTGATCAGGCCGACCTGGCTATAAATATTCATCGATACCTGTCCGAGGAACATCGGAATCACCGCACCAAACATGGCCAGTGGCACCGTGGTAAGGATAATAAACGGGTCCCGAAAACTCTCGTACAGGGCCGCCAGGACCAGGAATACGACGACGATAGCGAATACAAAGGTCAGTACGAGTGTCGACCCTTCCTGGACTAACTGCCGGGACTGACCCTGGTAGTCGAAGGTATAGCCAGCCGGGGCGATCTGTTCAGTAATGTCGCGCAAGGTTTGCAGGGCTTGCCCGAGCGGTACTCCGGGCACTGCGTCGATTTTGGCTGAATTTTGCTGCTGGAACTGCACTAACTCGGTCGGTACCGAGGTATATTCGATATCGATCAGTGCGGACAGACTTATTTGGTCCCCCCGGTCGGAATAAACGTAATACTGACTGATGATATCGGCATTTTGCCGTCCCTCTCGACGGGCCTGGGGGATAATCTTGTAGCTTCGTCCAGCAAGATTAAAACGACTCACGTACCCTTCGGCCAGGATAGCGCCGAGTGTCTGCCCGATTTGACGCATAGAAATGCCCATGGCATCGGCGCGTTCGCGGTCAATGGTGATGCGAATTTCAGGTTTACTGAAATTAAAATCGCTCTTAATGAAGATAAACTGTCCCGACTCCCTGGCTTTGGCCAGCACCTGCTGTACTACACCATACAGGCGGTCATAACTCTGTTGAGTTTTCAGAATAAACTCCACCGCAGTATTACCGCTAGCGCCGGGCAAAGACGGAGGATTGAACGCGAAGCTTTGTAAGCCGGGTTGTTGGTCGAGTTGTTTCTGGATTAGCGGAATCATTTGTTTTGACGACAGGGTCCGTGTATCCCAGGGTTTGAGTAGCATACCCGAGAACGAAACAGTCGGGCCTGCGAAGCCATTGGCCATGAACGACGATTGATATTCGTTTTCAAATTCACGATAGATATCGATATAAGGTGCAGTATATTTATTTAAATAATCGATGCTGGTGTGGTCGGGTGCCTTCGAATAAATGAAAATTACCCCCTGGTCTTCCTCCGGCGCGAGTTCGGTCTGAATAAAATGGTACTTATCCCCCAAATAAAACATCGCACCTAGAATGGCCAGAATAAATGCCACAAATATGATCGTTACCGAGCGAGTGCGTAGGGATTCCGCCAAAAATATTTCGTAACGATGCTGCCAGCGTTCGAATACACCGGTGATAAAGCGTGCATAGACATTATTTGCGACCGTCGGTTTGAGGATTCGCGAACACATCATCGGCGACAGGGTCAGGGCGATGATGGTCGAGATGATAATCATACCGACCAGGGTGAATGCAAACTCCTTGAATAAAACCCCGCTTAGCCCACCCAGAAGACCAATCGGAGCATAAACCACCGCAAGCACGACCGTGGTTGCTATCACCGGCTTTGCAATTTCGCGCGCTCCGACCAATGCTGCCTGTAACGGACGTAAGCCCTCGCCGATATGACGATAGATGTTTTCCACCACCAGGATGGCGTCATCTACCAGCATGCCAATGGCCATGACCATCGCGAGCAGGGTGAGCAGGTTGATCGAGAACCCCACTAGCTGCAGGTAAAACATCACACCGACGATCGACAGAGGAATCGTTACCAGCGGTATCAGCGTGGAGCGGAATGAACCCAGAAACAGAAAAATTACTGCGATTACGATTAACGAAGCCTGCACCAGGGTGATGATCACTTCGTTGATAGAAGCCTGGATAAATTCAGTCGAGTCATAAACGATGGCGGAGTTAAGCCCCGGCGGAAACGATTTATTCAGTTTTTCCAACTCGGCAGTCACCAGTTTGATCGTGGTCAAAGGATTGCCGTCGGAAGTGCCCAATATTCCGATGTAGATCGAAGGAATGCCGTCAAACATGACCAGGCTATCGTAGTTTTCCGCACCCAGTTCGACCTCCGCGACATCGCCAAGGCGCACCGTGTTGACACCTTCTTCACGTATTAAAAATCGTTTGAATACTTCCGGATCGCTGGTATCAGTGACTGCATTGACATTGGTTTGTACCAGCTTGCCCCGCGTCTGACCCGCGGCCGACTGGTAGTTGTCGGCACTGATGGCATTGACAATATTGGCCGCTGAAACTTTCAGCGCCGCCATGCGAACCGGGTCCATCCAGATACGCATCGAATAGGTCTTGCCGCCGAGAATCTGTGCCTGGGCCACACCCCTGACCGTCGAAAGTGCTGGTTGTATGGTACGTAGCAGGTAGTCAGTGACTTCTACGTCCGACAGGGTGTCACTGTAAAAGCCATAATAGGCGAGGGCAAATCCCTCGGCCGCAATTTTGGCGACAACCGGGTCTTCGGACTCAATCGGCAACTCGCCCCGAATGGATGCAACCTTGGTGTTTACCTCGGTGAGCGCATCGTCGGCGTTGACCCCGAGCTTCATATGGACTTCGACGATGGATACACTATTCGAACTACTGGAACGAACAAAATCTATCCCCGAAGTGCTGGATACAGCCTGTTGAACTGGCGTGCTGATAAATCCCTGGATCAGCTCAGCACTGGCACCCGGGTAGGCCGTGGTGATGGTGATAACCGAGGTTTCCAGTTCAGGATACTGTCGGACCTGGGTATCGAGAAACCCCTGAATTCCGAGTAAAACCATCATCACGCTGATAACCATTGCCAGCACGGGTCTTTTGATGAAAAAATCGGTCATGACTGAATCGGACGAACCCTGGTTCTATTGCCCTGATGAAGTGGGTCGATCGTATTCGGGTACATCGTCGACGATGTTTACTCTAAGGCTCGGATAAAGTTTTAGCTGGCCAGCAGTGACGATTAAATCTCCTGCGCTAATTCCGTCAGTAATTCCGACGATACCGTCTAGTCTATAGGCAACCTTTACCTGTCGGGCGGCCAGGATATAGGCAGGGTCAGGGTCTGATTCGGTCGCTTCTGGCCTTTCCAGGGCATACACCGCTTCGCCATAGATATTATAAAAAATCGAGGTTTCAGGAATGGTGAAAACCAGGATCTTACGCTTACCGGTTACTTCCATCTCGGCAAACATGCCGGGTGCCAACTCGCCCAATTTATTATCGACCTCGGCGCGGATGCTGATATTCCGAGTATTTTCATCGAGTACCGGATTCCAGGCACTGACTTGCCCGTTAAACTGTCGTTCGGGGTAAGATCGGACCTTGAATTGAATCGACTGGCCCACCGATAGATCCCTGAAATTACTTTCTGGCAAGGTGAAATCGAGCAATAATTTATCGACAGACTGCAGAGTGACTATCGGTGTACCCGGCGTGATATATTCACCTACATCGATCTGGCGAATGCCGAGTTTGCCCGAAAAGGGTGCACTAATACTTTTCTTCTCGAGCGCAGCCTGGGCGATACCGATCTGGGAACGCGCGATATTCACCAGTGATGCCTGTGTATCCAGGTCATTATTGGTGACAAAATCTTTATCCTTGAGCTTTAGCAGGCGCTCGTTTTGACTGTTATCGGCTTCGAACTTTGCCTTTGCTGCCGCTAGCCTGGCCAGTTCTGATCGATTATCGAGTTGAACCAGCAAGGCACCCGATTCGACTTCCTGTCCCGAATCAAAATTAATTGACTTCACTACGCCAGGCACTTCGCTAGCAATGTCGACGCCACGATAGGCGTGCAAAGTACCAATTGCCTTGATACGTTTATTCCACTGTGCCGACTGGGCTTTAGCCACAACAACATTAATTGGCGGGGGCGCCACACTACCCTGAGCCGTCATTTCCTGAATTTGCAAAAACTTTTTGTAACCCAGCGCACCGGTAATCGCCAGGCCAAGTAGCGTAACCAGAAAGATTCGTAATAATAGCCGTGGCTTTTTGGTGATCTCAGCTTTGATTTCAGGCACTTTATATCCTAAGTGTTGATCGGGAGCTTACGTTAGTTTGCAAAACCGGCGCGGGAAACTGGCCGTGAATTATTGTATCTTGTCTTGTTGTTCATCTACAGTAAGAGATGGCGCTTCTGTATAAATCCCTTTCATCGCTTCTGTAAATCTAGTCCGGCTCTCTTCCGAGGCAAACGAATAAATAAGAACCCAGGCTATCAGGACGATTACCGCCACATTTTGAACAAAGGACGATGCTTTCTGCCGCCCCAACAGTTTCTGGACCCTGCTTCGATTAGCCCGGTAATTGCTTATAAAAAAATCGATGACCAGGAAAAATGGACCATAAAGAAACTGAAATATTTTTTGTGCCTGTTTTTTCAATATGAATTCCTGATTTAGGCTATTATTGTGCTGGCCTATACGTCAAGGTTATGTCGCAATTAGAACCGCTCATCCGTGAATATTCAACGATTCCACTGACTCCAAAATTGACCCCTTCCTTAAGCCCTGTGGCAATATCTTTCGGCACTCCATTTAGAGCCAGAGAAATCATCGTTTGAGATTTCTGGTAAATTAATTTAATCGAGTAGATATTTAATTTCGATGCAGCTAATCCTATGGTCCTAACTTCAGCAATCCCTACAAAAAAAGCGCCCTTTATTGACCCGGCGTAATAATCAAATCCTGATTGGGTATAATTTTTACATTGATTAGCGATATCTTCTAATTTTACTGTACTCAACGCTTGGGTGCCATTTTTACTGTCTGTTTGAGACGTCTGATCTGAGCGGTCAAGTATCGAAGTGTTCGCTATATTGACATTACTCAATGCTTCGTTGTTATTTTGAACTGGCATTTGTGTCGTTTTTATTTGCTTTACATGTTCATGCTTAGTGGAGTCTTTTATGGTAATAGCTGCTTTTTCGGAAATTTTGGCCGGAATTTCTGGAGCATGCTCAATATGCACAGGCTTAGTTATACCGATTAAAGCAGCGGTACTCGATTTCTGGCTGATACTATAATTGAGTATTTGTGCAGTCTGATCCGGGTATCCAAATGAAGAATTGGTGTAAGAAAGAGATCTGCTCTTGTGATATGCGCTCCCCTGGGATTTAAGTTTACTTAAAGGAGCTTTTGCATCTTCATACCCTAAATCAACTGCTTTTTCATAATATGAAATTGCGATTTTTACATCCTCTATTTGGTTTGATTGGTTCAACTTGTTATGGTAAATAACGCCGAGGGCATAATTTGCACCGGGAGAATTTTGGGCTGCAGCCATTTTATACCATTTGACCGGATCATATGTTTCGTCAAATTTATTCGACTTAGACAAACTGTATAAAATATTTCCAAGTAAAAATTGAGCGTCTACATCACCAGAAAATGCTAGCGGTTGAATCAAACTAATAGCCTGATCCGGATATCCTGCATAGTATATTTTGACGGCTTTATCCAGTTCAGAGGCGTTGGAAGCAACTGTATTTGAAGTTACTAGATATAAAAGTATCAACCATTTTAAGGGATTTATTACATACCTTAGCATTATGTTAGCACCCAAATTTAACTCGTTCCCAAGTTTACCTTTACTTGTTGTACCCAAAATTACTGTCATAATTTGAAACTCTAATCGTTGTTTTATCCGACCGATATTTGTCAGTGTAACGGCTAATTATTTTACATTTTTTATGTTTAAAAGTAACTTTAGTGTTAATTCGATTTAAATGGCTTATCCGCGGGCGGTTAAAATCAAAATATTCTTTAGTTTTTAGAGGTAATGGGGTTTGGTAGTGCCAATTACTGGGCAATCCTCTGTTCGATATCAT
>JADFJT010000052.1 GCA_022566015.1 Pseudomonadota bacterium
TTTTAACGAATAGATGTTGATTCATGAATTGATCAGAGGCTCCTTAGGTAAATAACTATTAATCGTATACCACGCCCTGTGTTTTATTACGCACCACAACTGAAAAGTCAAAGTGCACAGTTTGCAAGTGCATCAAATGGCTGGGCGAACCTGACATGCCCGATCAGCCATGCCAAATTTATTAAACGACTCTACTGTGCTTTCCAGACATTTTGCTATCATTGCGCTTTGCCAATACGAAGATAAGCCCGTGTTAAAGCTTCAGTACCACATAGGATTCCCATTATTAAAAATCCTGACTCTGGTTACTGCCTCAATGATGATAGTAGGCATGATCGCACCGTTAATAACCCTAAAGAAATTCATTGTGATCGAAAATACTTTTTCCCTGTTATCTGGTGCCGTGCAACTCATCAAGGATGGACAGTGGTTTCTTTTTATCGTAGTCACTCTGTTTAGTATACTTTTACCCATTGCGAAGCTCGCAGTACTTTACCGGGTTCTCTCATTGACCGATGGTCAAGGGGTGCAAATCCAGCGCTATCTGTACTGGATTCACCGCCTCGGTAAATGGTCAATGCTCGATGTTTTCGTGGTGGCAATTTTGCTGGTTACCGTAAAACTGGGGTTTATCGCCAGCGTGGAGCTGCACTATGGGATTTATGCATTTGCGACGGCGATACTGTTGAGCATGTATATCACTGGCCAAACGGTCGGGTTACTTGAACGCCAGGCGACTGATTCAGTCGCACAATAACGGAAATAATTATTTTGGCTTGTGATTAGTTTTCAATTCTCGAAGTGAATTTTCACTTCGCGGTCGGAGTTACGACTAAACCATGCCTGGTGTACCTTGCCGGAATTCTCTCCGTACTTAAAATATAAATCCAGGCTATGCTTTATCACTGGAAATGCCAGTTCATTCCAGGGTATTTGGTCCTGGGCAAACAGGCCTACTTCAAGACTTTCCTCGCCCGGAGATACTGCATCGCTGAGTAGTCGCCCGCTAAAAATGAGATGTACCTGCGATATATAGGGCATGCTAAACACACCAAATAATTTGAGTGGCCCAGCCTTTACATTCGCCTCTTCTATTGCCTCGCGAATCGCAGCCTGATGCACTGTTTCATTATTTTCCATAAATCCAGCTGGGAGAGTCCATAACCCGTAACGGGGTTCGATGGCTCGTTTGCATAACAGTACTTTGTCTTGCCAGACGAGAATCGTACCAGCAACATTATTAGGGTTTTGATAATGGATCATTCCGCAGTTATTGCAGACATAGCGTTCCCGGTTATCCCCTGGCGGAATTTTAAGTGCTACGGTTTTTCCACAATGGCTACAGTAATTCACTGTCGAGCTAGTTCCAGGGAACCTCTGATTAAGCGCTTTACCGAATCTACCCCCTGCGCCAGCACCTGTCTAATCTGATCCATGTCGAGCGCCGAATCTTCGATACCAGCACACCAGTTCACAACCAGCGCAATGCTGACATATTCGATTGAAAGCTCTCGTGCAAGCGCCGCTTCCGGCATCCCGGTCATACCGATCATATTGCAGCCATCATGACTCATCTTTCGAATTTCTGCAGCACTTTCCAGCCGAGGTCCATTGGTGCATCCATAGGTTCCAGTAGTGACCAGATCCATATTAGCCACCTTGCTCGCTGTGATCACTATATCCCGCAGGGTCGTGCTGTAAGGCAGGGTAAAGTCGATATGTTCGACACTTTGTTGATCACCTTCGAAAAACGTGTGTGCGCGCCCCGAGGTGTAATCGATGATCTGATCGGGTATGGCCAAAGTCAGGGGAGGCAAATTCGCCGTGATTCCACCGACGGCATTAACCGCGATAATATGGGTGACGCCAATTGACTGCAATGCCCAGAGATTGGCTCGATAATTGATCGCGTGCGGTGGTATCTGGTGTTTTTCTCCATGCCTTGGCAGAAATACCATTTCGTGTCGATGCCACCGGCCGCGTTGGATTTCGGCTGAAGTATGACCAAAAGGGGTTTCTTTCTTTTCGCTTCGTTCTAATACAAATCCATCTCCCAGCGAATAAATGCCGCTTCCACCGATTACCGCATACAGTACTGTCACTCAGTGACCTTGCGCTCGATATTATAAATACAGGACAAGTTACGAAAGTGGTTATTCAAATCCATGCCCACACCGTAGACATAACAATCGCCGCATTCGAGACCGACAAAATCGGGTTGAATATCCGCCTTTTTTCTATCGTGTGTTTTGCGGATTAAAAACACACTGGTGCATTTTTTAGCACCGTGTTTGACGCAATAGGACTGAACTTCTTCGAGCGTATATCCCTGGTCGAAAATATCGTCGATGATAATAATGTTACGGTCTTTAATTTCATTTTGCGGGTAGACTTTCCATAATACGTCCTTACCCAACGATGCAAGCCTGTATCGGGTAGTATGGACATAATCCAGGGTAAGTGGAAAGTCCCAGTGGCGCAGCAATTGCCCAGTCAAATACAGGCCACCATTCATCACGCACAACACGAGTGGGAAATCGTTTTCACATTCCTGTGCTACTTTTGACGCCAGATCCTCGATACTCTGTTCAACAGCCTGCTGATCGAATAGCTGGTCGGCACTACGATGTATTTCCTGGGCTCGTTCGAGTTCCATGAGCTATCAAGACCTGTCTAGTGTTAATGGCTGCGCCAAATGTAAGGTCGTCGTGGGGAAAGCTATTTCAGCCTGGTTGGCCTCGACGATTCCAGCGATTTTCAACATCACATCCTGTTTTATCTGGTGAAATTCTACCCATTTAGTGGTTTTCGTAAAGGTATAAATAAAAAAGTCGACTGAACTGTCCGAAAACTCATTGAAATTAACCATCATCGTCTTGTCGGTGTCTATCTCTTCGTGTGCGATTAACATGGCCTTCACCTCGGCGACAATATTGTCCATACTGGCCAAATCAGAGTACCTTAAACCTATAGTTTCGTAGATTCGCCGGTTCGACATACGCGATGGATTCTCAACTACGATATTGGTAAACACCGAATTGGGCACATATATTGGCTGCGACTCAAAATTCCTGATCACCGTAACCCGCCAGCCAATCTTTTCAACCGTACCTTCGATATTTCGGTCAGGGGAACGGATCCAGTCACCGACGGTGAAGGGTCGATCCAGATAAACGACTAAGCCGCCAAAAAAATTGGCGAGTAAGTCCTTCGCAGCAAATCCTACCGCTATACCACCGATACCGCCCATCGCGAGAACACCGGATATACTGAAACCGAGGGTTTGTAAAATAACCAGTGCTACGGTAATGATTAAGGCAAGCCTGACCAGCTTGCCCATCGCTTCGACCGTGTGCTTGTCTACCTGGTCGGCATTAGCACTAATCTCCTGTTCGGCGCCTCGGATCATCTGAAGCAGAAACCAGGTAATACAAATCAGGATACCTACATCTCGAATCGAGTCCGATGCAGTAAAAATAGGACTTTCAGTTTCCAGGTAGATAATATCCGAAGCAAAACTAAGACCGATCAGCCAGACAGCCCAGTTCAGCGGTCGAGACATAGACTGGACGATAATATCGTCCCACTTGGTTTTGGTACGCTTCAACTTGACTAACACTCTGACAAAGAATCGTTTGACAAAAAAATTGGCGAATGCGGTTATCAGAACGACAGTGAACACTTGAATGGTCCAAAACCATTCCGAATTAAACTCGGGCAACCATTTTTCTAGCTCTATCATTATTCGAAAAGATCTCCACTTTCAGAAGGGTATTTATGTTGGTTAAAAAACGCCAGGCGCGCCACCGACTGTTGCCATTGCTCAGTATTAAAAATGTTGTCTGACTGGGCCGACGGTTTCCCATGCATTCGGACCATACGAAGTTGCGAAGCTGGATTATTATATCCTTTCAACGAGTAGAGAACCTGGTCGACACCTTCTGGATTATTGCAAACCAACAGCATGTCGCAACCAGCTTGAAGCGCCATTTGCGCACGCTCGGTATACCCGCCGACCGATTCTGCCCCACTCATACTTAAATCATCACTAAATATGAGACCTTCGAATCTTAACTGGCTTCTGAGCACCTTTTTAATCCAGTATATCGAATAACCCGCCGCATATTCATCGACCGCCTGGTAAATAACGTGCGCCATCATGATGCCGGTCAAATACGTCACGATTACGCGTCGAAAAGGCACTAAATCATGTACTTCTATATCATCGAAATTACGTCGATCAAAGGGCGTGACATGGTGCGAATCTCCCTCTACCGAACCATGACCGGGAAAATGTTTACCGACTGCTTCCATACCCGCCTTCCTCATACCGCGAATCCAGGCATTGGCAAGGCGGGTTACAGATTCAGGATCCTGGTGGAAGGCTCGATCACCAATCACACTACTGGCCGAATCACCAATATCGAGCACCGGTGAAAAGCTCAAATCGATTCCATAGTGGAGTAATTCTGAAGCCATAATCCAGGCAAAGTTTTCGGCATTCTGGAGCGCGAGACCCTGATCGTTGTCATACAATTCACCCAGTCTGGCCATCGCCGGCAAAGGCTGAAATTGTTCGCGAAAACGCTGAACTCTCCCGCCCTCCTGGTCCACCGCAATAACCAGTCTTGGTGAGCGGATCGAATGTATTTCTTCGATCAGAGCCTTTAATTGCTCTGGAGACTGATAATTACGGGTAAACAGGATAACACCGCCTACCTGTGGATGTTCGAGACGCTTTCGCTCATCATCCGCGACAGCACAACCCGCGATATCGAGCATGACGGGCCCCAGGCTCACGGGAAATACTCCAGCAAGACTACCGCGTGTACTGCGATTCCCTGCTGGCGCCCTACAAAACCCAGTCCTTCGGTGGTAGTAGCCTTGATGTTAATCAATGAAGCCTCAGCATCAAGATCTTCAGCCAGAATATTTTTCATTGCCTGTATATGCGGTGCCATGGACGGCGTCTGCGCTACGATAGTTACATCCGCATTACCGAGTCGGCAGGAGTCGGTATCCATCATCGATTTTATATGACGCAAAAATTCTCGGCTATCACGATTCTCATTAGCCTTGTCCTGATCCGAAAAATGAGTGCCTATATCCCCCTGCCCCAGGGCACCCAATATCGCATCGCACAGGGCATGAATGAGTACATCACCGTCCGAATGGGCCAGGATCTCATGTTCGCAGGGAATAATAACACCACCCAGAGTCAGTCCTTTTCCCGTGCTCAACGCATGAACGTCGTAGCCGTGCCCTATTTTTATATTCATTATTCCAGCTTTGATAAATACTATGGTGCGTAGACGCCATTATAACGATGGGGTTTAGTTTTGTACCTGTTATCGCTTGATCAATATCGACTTAAGGCATGCACATTGGCGAGCATTACGCTGAACAATAATAGCGCACCGGCCTGATGCATCACCCCCAACCAGACTGGAACCTGCATCAGTAGAGTTCCTATCCCTAGCGTCACCTGGATGATCACTCCCATGCCAATTAATTTGAAACTTCTTCTAACCGCTGTGCTTTGCGGCATTGCCCGCCCTTTGAGATACCAGATAAGCAGCAGTAAGGCCGTGGTTATCGCGAGCAAGCGATGGTCGAACTGAACCGTCACACTGTTTTCAAACAAATTGAGATACCAGGGAGTCAGTGCAGCCAGGCCTTCCGGTACCCATCGACCATCCATCAGCGGGAATGTATTAAATATCAGGCCCGCCTTCAGCCCCGCGACAAATCCGCCAGAAGTAATGGTAATTAATAATAGTGTTACCAGACCCAAAGACCCAATGCGCCAACGCCTTAATTGGGAATTCGATAAGGGTAAATATGACTGTTGATTGCGCAAATCCAGTATCACCCAGAGAATAAAGCCGTAAATTAATATTGCGCTGAGCAGGTGAGCCGTTAGCCGGTATTGGCTCACGTTAGGATTATCGATCAGACCACTCTTGACCATATACCAGCCCAGCAAGCCCTGTAAACCCCCGAGCACAAACATCACCATCAACTTAGGCGTCAGCCCCGGTTTTATCCTGTTACGCCACCAAAAATATAGAAATGGCAGTAGGAAAACCAGGCCAACCGCTCGACCCAGCATGCGGTGCGTATATTCTAACCAGAAGATGGATTTAAATGCATCGACCCCCATGTCGCGGTTGATTTTCTGAAATTCTGGCGACTTTTGGTAAAAACCGAATTCCTCCTGCCATTGTTCGGAATTTAGCGGCGGCAAAACTCCGCGCACCGGCTTCCAGTGCACCATCGACAGGCCCGACCCAGTTAATCGCGTCACCCCGCCAAGAATCACCATAGCAAAAATCATTGCCAGGCAGAGTAATAACCAGCGCGAGATCGCCCGGTCGTGTGGATTCATTTCAGACACTGAATTAAGAAATCTCTGATCAGGGGTTTATTTTGCCAGCAATTTCGAAGAAACGTCCTGAGTTTGACTGACCACTGGCATATTTATCGAGCTTACCATCCATGGCATTGGCGAGTTGACTCAATCGATCGGCAACCGGTGGGTGAGTTTTTAACATCACGGTCAATGTTTCTTGTTCGGGATTAATACTGTCTATGGTGGCTAAAACGTCGAGTAAAGCGTAAGGATCGTAACCAGCACGGGCCGCTAGCACCACACCTTTCAAGTCGGCATCGTACTCTAGGCTTCGATCAAGGCCGATGGCATATAATTGCACACCCGCGTTGACCAGCTTCGACAGTCGCTTTCGATCTTTTTCGTTATCGACCACGAGCTGGGTGCCTATATTCGCCCAGAATTCCCTTTTCATCGTTTTTTGCAGGGCTTTCAGGTGATGTTTCATCACTACATGACTAATTTCATGCGCCAATACACCGGAGAGCTGCGCCTCGTTTTCAAGTAGATTAAACAATCCCATTGTCATAACAATGTAGCCACCCGGCGCCGCAAACGCATTAATGCCTGCCGAGTCGATAACTCCAAAATGCCAGGGTAGATCCTTTCGCGAGGATTGCGATGCAACCCAATACCCAACATCATTAACATAGCGTTGCAAGGCCGGGTTAGCAACCAGTGGGGCAGCGCCGAGTAACCCGGCGATTAAATTGGCACCCATTTGGATTTCCTCTTCGACCGATACCTCAGCGCTAATTTTCCTGATGTTGTCGGTGAGCTTTTTAAGATCGTTCAGACTAAAGGCCGGGCTACTGACTGGCCAGGCCAAAGCCAGGCAACAAGCGACCAGTACAAGGATGTTTGAAATCGCCTTCATTATTTCGCCTTAAGCTTAAAGTGAGCAATTTCCAGCGCGATCAGCTTTCCTTCTCTGATGAAATCCGTCATCCGCGCAAGGCTACTGGCAAACTGCTGCATTTTTTCCAGTTCTACCAAATTCGGCTTTGCTTCTTTAATTTCTTCTTCGCTCAGACCCCTGATACCTATGGTCGCTGTTCTGGTACTTCTGCTGGAATCACTAGTGCTGAAAAAACTGCTGGCCCTGCGGGAAAATGCAGCCAAGCCAGAGAGAAAGCCACGCGAGTCGGGTTCGGTCTTAATTTCCGGTACCGACTCTGAATATACCGTTCGAACCTGATAACTGCGTACCCAACCTATGACCGACTTTTGCTCCGAATAAATCTGCTTCCATCCCCCCTGGCGTTCAAATATCTCGACCTCGGAACCAGCGACTATTCGAGTGATCTGTTCGGAAACGCTGCTGGGTTTATCGTAAACTGTAGCCAGGCGGACCACTATCGCCTGTTCTGCGTGAAGCGGTATACTCAGAAATAAGAGTAAAGATCCCAAAAAGACGTGAGCGCGGTTCATACTGAATTTTAGTGAGTCATTTCGATAGATAATATAACAATACTGAAGACATTACAGAGGCCTTTCCGAGTCAGGAAATTACCTGCCACGCCGTTAAAAAAGAAATAGCAACCATCATCACAGTAAGGGGATAAGCCAGTTAAAACACAGTTAGGATTGTCTGGGGGCAAGGGTTTACAAGACTAGCATTCGGACGTCAGATTATGGCAAGGTTCCATTAACTTACAAAACCAGGATGACCTCGCTCGTCGTACAATTTATATTTGACGGGATCACAAAAAACGGATTGCCAGCTTGAGAGTCGGATTAAGACAATGGCCTTCCGACGTGTAAATCCGACCCATAAAAAAAGGCGCCTATGAGCGCCTTTCTCGTCCTAGCTGCCTTATGTTTTTATTTTACAGCACTCTCCTCCAGTTTTTTTGCCTTGATAATCTGTCCGTCTAATAACAAGTCTACGACGTTACAACCACAGGCCACTGATATAAACTGGCCGTAGTAAACCATAGGCATGCTGAAGTTGCTATCAAATTTTGCATTAATTTCATCCTGATGAATTTCAACGTTAAACCGACACAACGGGCAGGGATTCACTATCACCTCCGCACAATGGCCATAGGCAGCTTCGATCAATTCATACGGCTACTTTAACCGCGAATGTTTGTCTACACTGAACCACTCCTCTCCCGGCCAGCAACCCTGTTTAGAGGCTGCTCCTTAATATTTGACGATAAGAATCGGTCTAGCGACCATCGGGGTTTATATGCCTGATTTCACTCAAGCCTTCGCCGGACAATTCATAGGCCTGTGCAAACCCCAGAATAAATCGCCCAGATCGGGGATTGACCTGAAACAGGTGAAAATCCTGAAGTGGTTCGATGACGTCGATAAAGCTTCCAAAACGCAGTCTGAACTGGGCCATAATTTGCTGGAACAGTTCTTTTTCACGGTCAATTTTAAGCACTGTGCCCTGTAAAATTATCCGACGCCGCGCAAACAAATTTTGGCTGTTTTCCTCGCTTTCGATGAATAGCAGGCCGATGTTTGGGTCAAGATTCAGATTGATTGCATGCTTTGCCAGATCACTAAGGTAAAGGTAGCACGACTGTTCGAACCAGAGATAAGGTGCATAACTGGATTCGGGTAAACCATCGGGACTTTGGGTTGCGATATGCACGGTTTTCAGGCTATCGCGAAATGCCAGGAACTCTCGTAGTATTTGTTTTGGATCTTGTTCGTCGGTCACAGGACAGGTGGTATCGACTCGTTTAGAGGCGAGTTATTGTGTCACACCGAAGGTTTAACTCCTAACCATTCATACGCAATAAACGGGCGCTGGCAGCATCGTTTTCACTCGCCATATTCATCAGTTTAACCAGTGTTTCATAATGCCGAGCATATTCCATCATCTGCACCATGGCATCGACGGTATTGACGTTACTGGCTTCTAGCGCACCGGATATGATCGAGATAGAGGCATCGGCAGGCGCTTCGCTTCCGTCGCGCATTCTGAACAAACCATCTTCACCCCGTTCGAGTTGGTCTAGTGACGGATTGACCAGTAGGATCCGGTCGATCGCCACCAAGGAGTTGGCACCCTGGCCGGCCGCTCGCAGGCTAATCGTACCATCACGCCCTATCACCACTGATTCGAACTGCGGTAAGGTAATCGGGCCACCTTCACCCAGCACCATCTGGCCTGAACCATTGGTCAGCAAACCGCTGGCGTCGATTCGAAAATCACCACGCCTGGAATAGGCTAGCGTGCCATCATCTGCCTGTACCGCAAACCAGCCTTCGCCATTAATAGCAATATCGAGTTCACCTCCTGTGGTCATGATAGCGCCCTGTTGAAAATTCACGCCCGCTGACTGATCACTACTGTACACCCGGTCAGGATTTCCCGGTCCATAAACCGGTTTTGCCTGAAAATGGTCCAGTGTCGCCTTGAATCCAATGGTACTGGCATTGGCCAAATTATTGGCGTTAGTTTGCTGGGCCAGCATTGCCTGCGAGGCACCGTTCATTGCCAGATATAGATATTTATCCATTACTCTTTATCACCCTTAGGGAGCCTCTGATTATCGAATCTGAATAATGGTATCGGTAATGGCGTTCGAAGTTTCGATCGAGCGCGCGTTTGCCTGAAAATTACGCTGCGCGGTGATAAGATTCACTAACTGTGCGGTCAAATCGACGTTGGCAGTTTCGAGAGCACCGGACTGAACCAGACCGAATCGACCACTACCGGCGATACCGGTAATCACCGAGCCTGAATCGATTGTCTCGGTCCAGTTCGAACTTCCTAAATTCTGCAATCCCTGGTTGTTGGGAAATTCAGCAAGTGCAATCTGTCCCATCGGCGTAGAAACCCCGTTGCTGAATGTCGCTCGAATCAAGCCTTCTTCCGAAATATCGATTTCAGTCAGCCGGCCAGTAGAAAAACCACTCGGGTCATTTGCTGCATTGGTTGCCGAACCGGGTAAATCATGTACGAAGTAATAAGTCATCACATGGCTTGCACCGAGCGAATCAAATACCGTAGTTGAGGTGGAATGGTTAAATGTCGTGCTGGAAGTCGGATCAAAAGCAGTCGGGTCGAGCGCTGTCGAACTCGCGTCAATATTCAGGCCTATTTCGACTTCGGAAGTTGCCCGAGGCGCTCCGGTAGAAGCAGGCAATTGAATCGGAAGGGTCGTGTTCAGGCTGGTAGAAGTAACATTGCCGAGCGCATCGACTGGAAATGTCTGTAAATATTGCCCGTTAGAATTGGTAATATAACCACTCGAATCGACCCCGAACTGCCCGGCACGAGTATAAGAAATGGTCATTATCCCTTTGGAGTATGTACATCAAACAAAGGGATAATGACCTAAACAAATCAGTCTATTTTTTGCTTTGATTAACCCTCGATTCTTCCCCCAGAAATCTGATTGCCGAAACGAGGCCCATTTATTTGCTTAGATCTATATCTACAATCTGATCATGGCCGCGAGTGAAATTTAGACGACAGCCGGAAAATTATAGTAGGAAATAGGGAAATTACCGCAAATTTGGTTAATTTGGGCAAAAAAAACCCCATAAATCTATGGGGTTAACACACAAACATATATCTGGAGAATCCGCTTACTACTTTAAGCAATCGAATCAAAATTAACGGGACGTAGTTCTCATTTTGAATATTTTTATCGCGCTAACTGCTCTAATAATGATTTTACTGGAACTTATTAGGTCTCGTTTTTAGCGGGCAAAGAAAGCGGATTGTCGGCATCGATACCATCCATGAACGGTTTGTGCCTCTCCCTGTGTGTGATCTGATAGATCAACCCCATCCATTTTCCAACTATCGCACTGCCGGTATCGTGCCAGGTATTGTTGAGGTTATTTAGAATTAATTGCTCAGGAAATTGAGGCACAGCTTTCCCTTGTTCCAGAGCTGATTCTGCCCGCATACGGAATTCGTCTAATACGGCCGACTCAAATTTGCCGAGATAATTAAGCGGAAATGGGGGGTAATCTTCGGCATCGCCAGCAAGATAAGCCATTGCGTCGCGCTTATACTCTTTCAATAAAGAAATAGTATCGTATTCTGGGTGACCCTGAAAAAATACCGTGCGGATGCCATCGGGGCTAGTGGCAAGATGCACGCAGCCATCGTCACCGATTACCAGCGTTCGAAGATTGGCGTCATCGTACTGCTCCGGAAAAATTGTATTCCAGCGCGAATGCGGCTGATCGAAACGGGTGTTGATACTCGATACCAGCGGATGTTGTCTATCGACTACCCTGTGCTCGAATACTCCCCATTTCTTGCGCTTTTGAGTTACTCGTTTTTTCCCATAGCGAAATTCAAGTATCGCATGCGTTGCAAGGCAAGAACACAGGGTTGAAGTCACTTCTTCATGGGCCCAGTCCGCGACCTCGATCAGAGAATCCCAGAAGGGTTCTTCAGAAAGATTCGAATGGGTTACATTAGCGCCGGTAATAATCAACGCGTCCAGGCCATTTTCACGCATCTGGTCAAAGGTTTCATAATGCTTATTAACATAGTCCAGCGCCTTGTCGCTGCGACCCAGGCCATCCAGTGTAAATGGATGTACAAAAAACTGTGCAATTGGATTGCTCTCTCCAATCAGCCGGTAGAACTGCCGCTCGGTCGGCGCCAGCGCAGCATCAGGCATCATATTGAGAAATCCGATGTGCAATTCACGAATGTCCTGTTTGCGCGCGACATTCGGTTGCAAAACCTGCAGGCCTTCGGTGGCCAGTTTTTCAAATGTGGGGAGTTTGCTATGTGCGACCAATGGCATCAGTTATTCCTCTCGATTGCCAGTTCCAGCAATTGTAAAAAATCTTCTTCATTGTTAACTTGTGCCACTTCTTCCGAGGTCACTGTGTAACCGTGGGGTTTGACGATAGCTTCGTAGCGGGGTATACGTGAATGAAACAGGCGCGGGAATATCCAGCGAGCAAACTCGTCTGGATCAATTTGCGCCGCATACTCAATTCCTTTCTGTGGTAAATATATTTCCAGCTGTTCGCGCAAAAACTCGGGGCGGTAATACATCGGTTTGGGTGAACTTTGCGCTCGCTCTATCAGAATATTCTCCTGCTCCTGATTCGTAACCTTGATATAAAGGATCATCGTACACTCGACCAGGGATTCGATCACGCCAGCCTGGTCGAGATCGCAAACACTGCCTCCAACGTCATTGACAAAATGAGAGTAATTGTAAACAGCCTGAGCTTTATGGATAAACGCAGGCACCTCCAACATAGCATCGATTTCTGCCTGGCGGTAAATCGCCTGACGACGGATAAAGTCCTTGAGTCCGACACCACCCAGTTCCGGGTTTCCGAGCTTGCCGACGAAGCTGAGCACCGGACCCAGGTCGTTTACCCTGATATTGTTGTGGACATAAATCCAGTCGGTGCGCAACAACTCCTTTAAGAAAGGCACTTTCATTGCCTCCGATTTGATCATGTCAAGAATATGTTCGTCTATATAACGCGTGCCGATTCGATAATCACCCGAATAATGAAACCAGTGATCACGCCTGAGCTTGCTAGCCAGATACGATTTTCCGACTCCGGACATACCGAGCAGGGTAATTTTTTTATTTTCCCAGTCTCGAAATTCTTCGACGCTAAACTTCACAATATTTCCGACGATGACAAAAAAGCTGATTATGCAGCATTGATTTGGAGTGACAACTAAAAATAATATTTTTCGATGCACGTTATCTTAAAATTCAGAAGCTCACTCATTGGCGATTCTCTCGCGAAAACTCAAAGCACATAAAAAAGAAATGACAGGGCAGTGCTCTCCTCACATTACTGCAATATATAGTCTGTATGCTTTGGCCGTTACGGTGTACCAGTCCCCAGCGGCACTTATGCTCACAGGCATGTCGCGCATGGGTGCTTTAGAGGCCGGTATAGAAGGACGAGAACATTACTCCCCGAGTCAGTTTTAATTTTATTCAAACCGCGCTTGTGATTATAATTCGGCCTCTTTCAATACCAGGTTGCAGAAATTGCCGCAATCCTTTGATTTCATCATTGTGGGAGCCGGTTCGGCCGGCTGTGTGCTGGCCGGGCGACTAAGCGAAAGTGGTCAACATTCGGTTTTAGTCGTCGAAGCCGGTGGCAGTGATCGGAAGTTCTGGATCCAAATGCCAGTCGGATATGGCAAGACATTTTATGACCGTAAACTTAACTGGAAGTACCTCACCGAGAAAGACCCCGGCACCAATAATCGTCGCAGCTACTGGCCACGTGGAAAAGTAGTCGGCGGTTCGAGTTCGATCAATGCGATGGTCTATATTCGTGGTCAGGCCGAAGACTTTAACGACTGGCGTGACCGGGGTAATCCAGGTTGGGGATGGGATGACGTACTGCCCTACTTCATCAAATCTGAAACGAATTCGGATGGCGGCAGCCAATACCGAGGCGATAAAGGCCCGTTATATGTCAATAATGTGAGCCAGTATTATCACCCGATTTGCAGGACCTTCATCGAAGCAGCTAAGCAGTATGGATTTGAATACAACGCGGATTTTAATGGCGAAACTCAGGAAGGGGTTGGTTATTATCAGATTAACACTCGTAACGGCATTCGCATGTCGGCGGCCCGGGCTTACCTGCATCCGGCATTAAAGCGTAGCAACTGCCATCTATTAAAAAACGCACATGTTTTACGCATTTTGTTTGATGGAAAATGCGCTAACGGGATCGAGTACCGACAACATGATAATACCTTGAGTGCCAAGGCCAATATCGAAGTAATCGTTTGTGCGGGTGCGATCAATTCGCCACAGTTGCTACAGCTTTCAGGCATAGGACCCCACCAGCTACTTTCTGACCTGGCGATACCAGTGGTTCACTGCTCGGAAGCCGTCGGTCAAAACCTGCAGGATCACCTGGGTTATTCGCATTACTACAGATCCAGGGTTCCAACACTCAATAACCAGCTTTCACCCTGGTGGGGAAAAGCCCTGGCAGGGATACAGTACTTGCTGTTTAGACGCGGCATATTATCCTTAAGCATCAACCAGGCTGGCGGGTTTGTGAAAAGCCATCCAAATCAACCACGACCTAACCTGCAATTGTATTTTGCTCCTATGACCTATACTACCGCGCCGGAAGGAGAACGAACGCTAATGAAACCCGACCCATTTCCAGGATTTCTAAATTCGATAGGTCAATTGCGCCCAAAAAGCCGGGGGAATATACAAATTCAATCGACTGACCCCTTTAAGCCGCCCAAGATTTTTCCCAACTATCTGTCACACGAAGATGACATCGTCGAAATGCTTGAAGGCGCTCGCCTGCTGCGGGCTTTGGCAAAAATTCCCGCACTCAGTGCGGTAATCGAGCAGGAGCAGCAACCCGGCCTGCTAATCGAATCGGACGAAGAATTAATCGACGATATTCGGCAGCGTAGCACGACTATTTTTCACCCTTCCAGCACCTGCACCATGGGACTCGATGCGAAAACCGCGGTGGTCGATGCTCAGTGTCGCGTTTACGGCGTGGACAGGCTGCGCGTTATCGACACCTCGGTTTTTCCATGCATAACATCGGGTAATACCAATGCCCCTACGATCATGCTGGCTGAAAAGGCTGCAGATATGATACGGGGGAAATAGGCGTCTATCCAACTAAGCCTGGTGGCCATTAATCGATTATTCGATGTCATCCCGCATAGCCGGAATACAATCTTCGTGCGATACTCCCGGTAGTCGTTTAGATGTACTCACTCGGTTCCAAATCCCAATTACTATGCCCGATAATACGCTAGCCCTGCGCAACCAGCCCGATACTCAATTACTCGGCATTGGTACGATGCTGTTAAGCGTATTGTTATTTTCGATCATGGATGCCACCGTCAAGTGGCTTGGTAGCAGTTATCCAACCCAGCAAATCATGTTTTTCCGCTGTGCGGTCGCGATCATTCCGGTTTCAATCATTATTTACACTCGGGGTGGTATTTCAATACTGAAGACTCAACAACCGGCACTGCACTTGTTACGCAGCATATTGGGTATTTCTGCGATGGGTCTTGCGTTTTATGCGTTTTCACTCATGCGTCTCGCCGACGCTATATCAATTTTGCATGCGTCTCCAATCATCATGACCGCTTTATCGGTATTTCTATTGCGTGAATCGGTGGGGATCCATCGATGGTCCGCAGTATTAGCCGGGTTTATCGGGATGTTGATTGTGGTCAGGCCAGGCGAAGGCATGCTCGCAAGCGGCAGCATTTTCATGTTAATCGCTGCCGTGTTAATCGGCTTTACAACTATTATTATTCGACATCTTACCGCCAGGGACGACCCGGTCTGTATAACCTTTTACTTTACCGTGACCGGTGTAATTGTCAGCGCAATCGGCATTAGCCTACTCGGCTGGAATACACCGACACCACGCGACTGGATATTTTTGAGCGCGGTAGGTCTGTTCGGTGGAATTGCACAATACCTGATGACCGTCAGTTATCGCCATGCCAAAATTGCAATTGTCGCACCGCTCAAATATTCAAGCATCGCGATCGGTGGATTTTTCGGCTATTTAATATGGGGCGAAATACCCGATCTACAAAGTTTTACCGGTATCGCAATCATCGTGGCGAGTGGACTCTACACCTTGCATCGTGAAATCCTCCACGCCGGCCGATCGACCCTGTGACTGGAATTACTACAGAAAAAACCGAAAATCACACCCTGCGGGCCTACCTGTTACTCACCGTTACAACCTGGTGCTGGGGTGCAAACGCCATATTTGGGAAGGTGGCAGTTGGCGAAATCTCTCCGATGCTGTTGGTGACGTTGCGCTGGCTTGGTGTATTGATACTGCTATTACTGTTTGCACGAAAATACCTGGTCCAGGACTGGCCTATTCTGCGTCATCATCTTGTTTATGTCGGCTTAATGGGAGGGATCGGTCTTACTGCGTTTAACGCGTTGTTTTATATCGCCGCCTATTCTACCTCGGCAATTAATATTGGTATTTTACAGGGATCAATCCCGGTGTTTGTGTTGCTCGGCTCCTACCTTATATTCAAAAATCATGTCACCAAAATACAGACATGTGGCGTTGCTGTTACGCTGGTTGGTGTTTTTACCGTGGCTTCGGGCGGCAATTTTATGGGTTTATCCGGATTGTCGGTGAATCAGGGAGACCTGTTAATGCTACTGGCCTGTTTTTTATACGCTGGATACTCGCTCGGTCTGAGCCGTGGCCCTAAGGTCTCGGCCCTGGGTTTGTTTACGCTACTTGCCGGCGCTGCATTTTTGGTGTCGCTACCCCTGCTCTCGTATGAAATATTGGCCGACGATTTTAAGGCGCCCACAACGACCGGCTGGGTAGTGGTTGCGTTGGTTACCCTGTTACCATCCTTTGTCGCACAGATATTTTTTATTCAAAGTATTAGCCTGATAGGGCCTGGCCGCGCCGGCGTTTTCGTTAACCTGGTGCCAGTGTTTGCATCGATCATGGCAGTTTTTTACCTACAGGAATCGTTTGAACCCTTTCACGCAGTTTCCCTGGGCCTGGTACTCGGCGGAATCTGGCTATCTGAAATGGGTAAGCTAAAGTGAGCAGGATATCCCTGTTATTCACTCGGATGTTATTTTCGATATCCACCATTCCGAGAGACTCCATTACTTCGAATACCAGGTCTTCTGACTGGTGGCAGGCGTCGAAAATTGCTTCCGAGGATATTTTGCTCGCCTGCCAACCAGGTATGTTGCTCAATTGCTCGATGGCTTCATCTTCGTCCATCGGCGGCACATTTTGACTAAGCCGGTTGGCCAGGTAAATAATACGACTGGCATCTGCATACTCGCCGGTGTGCTCGACCTCATGATGGTTTTTGACGCATTCACACAGTACTTCAGGCAATCCCCATTGTTGCATTAAACCTTTACTTACCATCGTATGGTCGTAACCAATCACTTCAGTTTCGGCCTGAATCGTATCGATTCGCTTGCTAATTTCCAGTTGATCTACCTCTATTAATTGATCGGGCATCTTGTCCGCCAGGATCAGTCGGCCTATATCGTGCAGCAATCCTGCATCGAAAATGAATCGCTTTTTATTCCCTTGAATATACCGCCTAACACCGAACCGATTAATATATGCTTTAAACGGAGTCGCCCCAGCAATGAAATTGCTTGCGATATTGAAGATACCCGGTGCGGTAATCCATAAAATGCGCTGTTGACCATCGTCAGTAATCTCGACGAAATAGCGGGGTCAGTTTGCATCGTATGACCGATCTGTTGCACCTTCGCTTTTTCGTTCTCGAGCTGCTCGCTTACCCGAATATAAATTTCAGGCAGGGAAGGTAATTCCTGCCCCTGAGCTAACAGAGACTTTAGCGTTAGCACTTTTTGCGGCATCGTATTTCCATTTCAATAGAACTATCTCAACCATAGCAGAGAGTTTTTTTAAATCGAGAGATTAGGTCGAGCTAAGGTGTAAAGAATAAAAATTATTCCGATCTATCATCTAGCTTTAGGTAGGGTGAACGCTGCGGGAGAATAGAAATCTCCGTCGGACAGGCAGTACCTGGCATTGACAATACAAATAACACAGTCTGTGCAATGTCTTCTGGCTGGATCATCAACGCCGAGTCGAGATTGTCCGATCGCACTAGTTCGGTATTGACATAACCCGGTCGGATGGTGCAAACCTTGGTTCCAAATTCGCGTACGTCTTCGAATAATACCTCGGCATAGCCCCGCAAACCCTGATTTGAAGCAGGATATGCACTGGATCCAGAATAAGGGGCGTTGACAGATCCTATCTTGATAACCGCACCACCAGGATGCCTGTTAATTTCCGGTAGACTATGCCGCGCAAAGTAATAATGGGCTCTGAGATTAGTATCAATAATAGTGTCACAGTGATCGAGATCTATTTCATGTAATTTGCCACGAATAGAGGCGCCAGCGCAGTTGATCAGGTAATTCAACCCGCCTAGTTTACCGCTCGCTTCACCACCCAATCTTTCGCCGTCGTTGGTCTCCCCTTCATGGCTTTTAGCGTGGCCGTTTCGATCTGATCGGCCAGGCGGTGCAGCGGCCATGAGGCATGCGGCCGGTCCAGAAGCGATTCTACGTATGCCGCCATCGCGGAGGCGCTGCCGCAGGAACAGGTGCCGTCAACCCAGGGTCGGGCGGGTCCATGGCCTAGACCCAGCGCGCAGCGGCCATGGCGACGACGGCGACGATGAGTAAGGCCGATTCGACTACACCGAAACGCCGGAAGACGTCCCGCGCTCGCCGGTACTCCCGCTCGTCCTCGGCGGTCCCACCCCCGTATTCCAGTGTCGTCGCCGCCCGCGTGAAGCGGCGCATAGTGGCCAGCGCGGCGCTCGGCGGAATCATTGCAAGCATGGCGGCAATGAAGCCGATCAGAATCGCCCAGCCCCACGGGGTGACGAGAAACTGATCCAGGACGCCCCATCGCAAGCGCAAAGCCATCGTCACCCCGCTGGCCACCGCCAACAAAGCGCTCAGGCCCATGATCGGGTGGATGATGAACGCGTTGATGCGGCGCATCACCGGGGCTTCTGCGCGGGGGCCCTCGGCGCGGAGGCTGGGTAGCAGGATCAAGTGGATGAAGATGGTCGATCCTACCCACACGATCCCGGACAGGATGTGGACAATCCGCAGCGCCACCATCACCGGATCTATCATCAAGTCTCCTCAGGTGTTGGGATATCGTCAGCCATCATTGTATGTTTTGTTCACATCATTGTTGTTACACCTGACTGATGGCATATCTGCCGGCATATTCGGTGTCTTTATCCAGGAATAATTGTAACTCCGCTATCGGGATGTGTTTATTCATGTTGATAACTGCTTCGTTTTGTTCAAGCGATACATCAACCAAAGTAACATCCGGGTGCTTTTCTATCTGTTCTTTAATATGGCCTACACATCCTGTGCAACGCATGTTAGTAATTGAATACGTGTGTTTCATGATTTTTAGTTTCATCGTTAAT
>JADFJT010000150.1 GCA_022566015.1 Pseudomonadota bacterium
ATCTACTATAAACGGAGTCACTATTAGCAATCATGCCTCCATTTGCCCTGGGCTGGTGTTGTTCCTACAACACTGCCGCATTTCCACCCTCCCTGGCGGTCATTCCGGCTAAAAGCATACCGGAATGACGAGATTAAACATGCCGAAATGACAGTGGTGTGATTTTTATTTAGAAGAACAGTATTATTGTGCAGAGCCATTTTCATATAAATGAAATGTGCGATGTCCACCTGTTAGCCCTGAGTAAATTGCAAAATACCAATAGAAGCATGCGCTTTAATCCTGGCAATGGACAAGGATTTTCGGTTACACGCGTAATTGACCCGGTAAATATTGTAACCGGTAAAGATTTTCAAGTTGGTTATGCAGATCGACGAGTTGGAGATCCTGCTAAATTAGTCGCTGATGCTACAATGGCAAAATAGGATCCTGGATGGAACCCGAAATTCGCCAGTTTGGAGAAGATTGTCGAAACAGCATGGCGGTGGGAGAATCCGTTTTATTTACATAATTGTCATCCTGGCATGACAATTCAATTAGATGATCTCCAGTACATAAATTTAAACCAAAAACGATAAATAATGATAGATATAGATCTCCAGCTTACCCTCGACCAGGATGTCCAATCCAGAGTGCAACTAGAGTCCTGGCAAGCCCTGAAAGCACATAAGACTACTATGAGTAATCTTAATCTGCATAATCTTTTTGAGGAAAGTAGCCAGCGATTTCAAAGTTTTTCCATCGAACTGGATAATTTGCTGTTTGATTACTCCAAGAACCTGCTAACCGGTCGAACTATAAAACTATTAAATGATCTTGCCAACGACTGTGGTCTGTCTGAAGCAATTGAAGCTCTTTTTTCTGGTAAACACGTCAATACCACGGAGGATCGACCCGCACTTCACACGGCGCTTCGTAACCTTTCCGGTTCCTCGATTCTGGTAGATGGTAAGGATGTAATGCTCGATGTCTGGCAAGAGCTAGCAAAGATGCAGGAACTGGTCGAAATGCTCCACCGGGGTGAAATTTATGGTACTACTGGCAAGCCCATTACCGACGTGGTTAATATAGGTGTTGGTGGTTCCGATCTGGGTTCGGTAATGGCGATCGAGGCACTTTCAGAATACAGGCAGGGAGATGTTTCCCTGCATTTTGTCTCCAGCATCGATGGTACACACCTGACCGATGTTCTACATGCTGTTAATCCGCACACCACACTTTTCCTTATTTCCTCAAAGTCTTTCACTACGCTCGATACCATGACCAATGCGCGTGTTGCCAGGCAGTGGCTTATTGAGGCTCTGGGAATAAACACGAATATAGAAAATCATCTGGCTGGTGTTTCGGCCAATGATGAAGGTATGGCGGAATTTGGCATCCCGGAAAAAAATCGGTTTTATATTTGGGACTGGGTCGGCGGTCGATACTCACTCGCATCGGCAATAGGGCTTCCGGTGGCAATTTCGATTGGATTTGAAAACTTTAAAGAGATGCTCGAGGGCATGCATCGGATGGATTGTCATTTCAGTGATACGCCATTTGAGCAAAACATGCCTGTCATTATGGGTCTTTTGGGCATTTGGTATTTGAACTTCTTCGACGCCATAGGGCAGGTAATTCTGCCCTATGATTCAAGAATGCATCGATTCCCGGCATACTTGCAGCAATTAGAGATGGAGAGTAATGGCAAGGGCGTGACCCACAGCGGCGAAAAGGTTGGATACCGCACAGGTGCTGGTACCTGGGGGGAAATTGGACCAAACGCGCAGCATTCGTTTTATCAGTTACTACACCAGGGAACTCGGTTTGTATTGGCAGACTTTTTGGTGCCGGTGAATCGAAAGAGTGAATTTCCAGGGCATCATGGCCTCGCGCTGGCCAATTGCCTGGCCCAGTCACGCGCATTGATGGAAGGGCAGACAGGAGATCAGGTTTTAAAGGATCTGGAACAGCGTGGATTAAGCCCGGAGGAAATCGACCGTATATTGCCGCACAAGGTGCTTTCCGGTAATAAGCCGAATAATCTATTGCTATTCAAACGCCTCGATCCCAAAACTCTGGGTATGCTGGTCGCTCTATATGAGCACAAGGTTTACGTGCAGAGTGTCATCTGGGATATTAATGCTTTTGACCAATGGGGCGTAGAGTTGGGTAAGCAACTGGCTTCGGAACTTGAGCCGGTAATCAATGCTGATGCTACGGTTTCCAGGCTTGATGCATCGACCCGAGGTTTACTGAATTATATTGAGCAGTGGAGAAACAATTGATCCAATAATTGATGAGTAGAAACACCTTTTATATCCTGTATGCCTCCCCATCCATAGTAAAACAGAAATGAAGATAATTGACCTGCGTAGCGACACAGTAACCCGCCCGGCGCAAGGCATGTACGACGCGATGATGTCGGCCCCGGTGGGGGACGATGTTTATGGCGAGGATGAAACGGTCAATGCACTCGAACTGGCCGCTGCCGAGTTGTTGGGCAAGGAGGCTGGATTATTTCTTTCCAGTGGCACGCAGAGCAATCTCGTATCGCTGTTAACCCATTGTGGTCGTGGGGATGAATTTATCGTCGGTGACCAATACCATATTTATCTCTCGGAAGCCGGTGGCGCATCGGTGCTGGGCGGATTGGCCTGTTGCGTTTTGGCAACCGATGATCATGGTGGTCTGCAGCCGGAACAGGTCATAGCTTCAATTAAAGATGACGACCCGCATCTGGCTATTTCGCGCGTGCTGTGCCTGGAAAATACGGTACATGGAATGGTTCAAAAGACGGAGCAAATCCGAACGCTGGCCGAAGCGGCCAGTAGCCGTGGTCTTGCGGTACACTTCGATGGTGCGCGCTTGCTGAATGCTGCGGTGGCTCTCGATGAGCCTGCCGCGAATATCGTGGCACCGGTTGATACCGTATCCCTGTGCCTGTCCAAGGGGCTCGGCGCACCGGTGGGAACGGTATTATGCGGGCCTGCTGATTTTATTCGAAGTGCAAGGCGTCAGCGTAAGCTCCTCGGTGGTGGTATGCGCCAGGCCGGTATCCTGGCCGCCTGCGGACTTTATGCGCTAGAACATCATGTCGAACGCCTGGCTGAGGACCACGCCAATGCACGCTTGCTGGCTGACGGACTTTCGAGTATCGAGTCTTTACGCGTGACCAGCGAAACTAACATGGTTTTCGTAGTACCGCCGGTCGATGCACACACGAACCTGCGTGCACACCTCATCGGGCTGGGTATTCGGGTTGGGCCTGAAAAACCAGCGATTCGAATGGTGACCCACCTGGATATTAGCCGTGGCGATATCGAATGCGTGATCGATAGTGTGATTGCCTATTTTCAGAAATGAGGCTTCATTCGTCATTCCAGCCACCGAGCCTAAATCAATACCGCCATTCCGGCCCCGGAGCCTAAATCGGCTCCGTCTTTCCGGCCCCCGAGCCGGAATCTATAGAACAGTACTTTAAGCCCCAATGGATTCCTGCTTTTGCGGCGGTCCGACGTATCGGAATGACAGAATTTTAAATCACACCCCCGGATATCTGGTAGACCCAGGCAGTCAGGATTGAGCCGGTCAACCCGAGCAACAGGTAAAGCGCGAACACCGGCTTTTTCACTAGCGCAAAAACAGCGATCGCGGCAGGAATAGACGATACCGCGCCAGCGGTAATAAACGCCATGGCCGCACCTGGCGACATGCCCATTTCAAGCAGTCCCGAAATCAACGGGATCGCGGCATAGCCATTGAGATAGGACGGTGCGCCCACGATCGCGGCCAATGGAATCGCAAAGGCATTATCAACACCGACGTAATCGACAATCCAGTCGGAGGAGACATAGGCCAGCATCAGGCTTTCGAGGAAAAAAGCCAGGGTCAGCCATTTGCCCAGAAAGATTCCGATCGAACTGCTTTCGTGCATAAAGGCCTGCCTGCGGTCGGAATCGCGCCAGAATCGCCATTTAACCGTGGTATCGGATTCGGTATCGCTGGTCGAGGTACAAGCATTACTTATTTGCGCCCGCAACGGATTACCGAGAAGTCCAAAACGTTGTAGCAGCAGTATTGCGAACCCCGCGAGCAACCCCATGGTGATAGCGGCAAATGTTTTTGCTATGGCAAAATTGACCCCTATGCCGGCAGCCGTGAGGATAAACATTTCCGGATCCATGATCGGTGACGCGATCCAGAATGCCATCACCGGTGCTAGCGGCACTCCGGCACCGAGCATCGCGGCGATTAGAGGGATTACCCCGCAGGAACAAAACGGTGACAGTGCCCCGACCAGGGCTGCCAGTATGGTTGCCCGTATCGGGTTCCCAGTGAATACCTGGGCAATCAGGGTACTCGCGTTGGTGGCGGTTGCATAAGCGGCGAACGCGATAGCCAGCGCAAAGAAAGGCAGCATCCCCCAGAGAGATTCGAGGGTAAATACCAGGCTCGGGATTATCTGTGATCGATCAAGGATGGCCAGAATTCCAATGATCAACACCGAAATTTTAAATACCGGGTCTTTCAGTACTCGCCCTGGACCATTCATAGTGTTGCCTATTTGCCACCAGTTCATCGTGGCTTGAATTAACAATTGTTTATCCATAATTCTAGTAATCTCGAAATAGTTAATTATAAAAAAACCGATTTATACGGTTACTCGTCAATCTACCAAAAAATCGTCAACCCGGCCTGAGCGGGCCGCGTAGGTCCGGAATCTATCGAAGTGATAACGCTCATGCCAAATCTGTCTCCGATACAAATAGATTCCGGGTCTCGGCAATTGCTCCTGCATTGCTCTACCACCGATACGTCGGACCGACGGAGCGCCGCCCGCAACATCCATGTAGGCGAAGCCCGGAAAGACGACCGAGATAACGCCGCAATATGTGCATCGCCAGATTACCCCCGGTTTTCACTACCCACTTCGTCCGCACAACATTCTTCTGTCAGGTACTCGACCAGTTTAGCCAATTGACCATATTCCATCTTGCAAACCAGGGTCGCCTGCTGACGTTCCTGCCGGATCACCTGCGCATTTTTCAAATGAGTGATGTGGTGGGTCAGGGTCGACCCTGGTATTTTTAATTTTTTTTGAATTGCGCCGACCGGTAAACCCTGATCGCCGGCTCTTACTAACAGGCGCACGATCCTTAATCGGGTCGGATTGCCAATTTTGCTCAAAATTAGTGCGGCGGTTTCCAGATTCATAAAGCAAGTCTAACATGAATATCTGTCTATTAAAACTATATTACTAGAATTATCGAATTAAATAATCCATTAACATCCTGTACGCTTCGCTTGAATCGGCCCGCCTTCGGTGGTAGCGTCGGTAATTA
>JADFJT010000053.1 GCA_022566015.1 Pseudomonadota bacterium
GACCAACCCGACCTGGGACGTGATCGATATCGCAGGCACGGCCAAAATTGCCCACGACGCGGGTGCTATTCTCGCGGTCGACTGCACAGTTGCGCCGCCAGTGACTACACGCGCACTGGACCACGGAGCCGATATCGTTTTTCATTCGGCCACCAAATACCTGAATGGTCATAGCGATGTGATTGCCGGGATTCTGGTCACACGCGAACTCGACGCACGCTGGGAAGAAATTAAACTGGTGCGAAAACTCACCGGCGGGGTACTCGGCCCATTCGAAGCCTGGTTACTATTGCGAGGCATGCGCACCCTGTTCATTCGATTTGAACGGGCCTGTAGCAATGCGATGCAAATCGCGCGTCATCTGGAAAATCATCCAAAGCTGGAGCGAGTGCTATACCCTGGTCTCGAAAACCATCCGGGCCACGCAATCGCAAAACGCCAGATGACCCATGGCTTCGGAGGCATGATGTCATTGCTGATCAAAGGTGATGCCGAAGCAGCAAAAGCTGTTGCCTGCAATACCAGGCTATTTGTACCCGCTACTTCACTCGGTGGTGTGGAAAGCCTGATCGAACACCGGGCGACGATAGAAGGGCCAAATAGCCTTGTGCCCAAAAACCTGTTGCGTCTTTCTATCGGGATCGAACACCCGGATGATTTAATCGCCGATATCGAACAGGCGCTGGATATTATTTAGCCAATAAGAATATTCATGCCACATTCAAAATATCTGCCCGAAAAGATGGGCTCAGCCATGATCGAACCCAGCGGTAGTTTCGAAGCTGGTTCTTATCAATCGTTCAAACTAACCTACACCGCTGGCTATTTCGGTATTGACGACACCGGTTCGATCAAAGTCGTGCATCGATTTGCCAGCGATATGGGTAAGCCCCAGTTCGACGATCCGAGCGCAGCAAATTATGTCAGCGTCGTGGCCTCGAACGCCGCAGTACTGCATATCGAATACGATATGAAACGAAATATTCGCCCCTGGGACAAAACCCTCTACATCAAAGTAGTACGCGGTTTTTTGCGTGAGGGTGATCAAATTATCGTGCATTTCGGCGACCGCAGTGGTGGTAGTCCTGGAATAAGAATTCAAACTTTTTGCGAGCACAGCTTCGAATTTCGCGTACTGGTGGACGCGATAGCAACCTACAACTATGTCGAGTTGCCGCAACAACCGGAAATCGCAATCGTTCCGGGTAAACCCTCTTTGTGGAAGGCGGTGACACCGACGACACGCCGGGTGGGGGAGTCGTTTCGGCTGTCAATCAAGGCAGAAGACCGTTGGGGTAACCCGAGCGACCAGTGCGATCAAACTATTTTGTTACGTAGCAGCGCAGCAATATCGGGTCTGCCGGAAACGATAACCATGAAACCCGGCGCGCGCGCGGTGGTGATCGAAGATCTTACGGTCCACTCGCAACATCAATATTTAACCATCGATTTGTTTGACCAGGAAAGTAAACTGCTAGCCACATCGAATCCACTGCGCATCTCAAACGAATCCGAGCTACTGCCTTTCTGGGGTGATCTGCATGGGCAATCGGAGGAAACCATCGGCACCAATTCGGCACGTGAATTCCACCAGTTTGCGCGTGATCTGGCCTTCCTCGACGCCACAGCGCATCAGGGCAATGATTTCCAGATTACCAACGAATTCTGGCGTCATTTGAACGATCTAACCCAGGAGTTTAATCAAAACCACCGGTTTATCGCATTTCCCGGTTACGAGTGGTCGGGCAATACCGGTCTTGGTGGTGACCGCAACGTTCTCTATCTACAGGAAGGGCAGCCGATCCATCGCTCCTCGCACGCACTGGTCGACGATCTCTCCGATATCGATAGCGATGCCAATTCGGCAAGTGATTTGTTTGCCCGTCTACAGGGTCGCGACTGTGTGATTTTCGCGCATATCGGTGGTCGTTACGCCGATGTGAAAATGGCCCACGACGAACGGCTGGAAACGTCGGTTGAAGTACATTCGGCCTGGGGCAGTTTCGAATGGTTGGTTGAGGACGCGCTGGAAAAAGGCTACCGGGTTGGCATCGTATCAAACTCAGATGGTCACAAGGGCAGGCCAGGCGCGAGCCACCCGGGCGCGACCAAGTTTGGTTCTTACGGCGGACTCACCTGCATGCTCGCGACCGAACTCACGCGCGAGGCACTGGCCGACTGTATCCGTAAACGCCATCACTACGGTACCACCGGTTGTCGGATGATTCTCGACGTGAGCGCGAAATTTGACTCCGATGCCGAACTGTTCGACTCTGACCCCAACCTGGGCGATACCGACAGCCGTAACACTCGCAGCGCGATGATGGGGGATATTTTGTGCTGCAAAGACGAGGCGTTTAGCCTGCAAATCGATGCGGTCGGATCTGCCCCTATCGAACGGATCGAAATTCGCAATGGCCTGCAGACACTTGAAACCTGGCGTCCTTACAACGAAGCGGACCTGGGTCATCGAATTTGTGTCACCTGGGAAGGTTCTGAATACCGTGGCCGCGGACGCGAAACCATCTGGGACGGAGTAGCGATACTCAGCAACAATACCTTTAGTAAACTTGAACCAATTAATCGCTATAATATCGACAAACGCTTCGAGCAGACAAAGCCGGAGAAACTGGAATGGCAAGCCCTGACGACCGGCGGTCACGGTGGGTTTTACGCGACGCTAGAGAGCAAAGATCAGGGTATTTTAAGTATCGACACCGAATTGGTTAAAGCAGATATTGCCATTAGCGATATCGGTTACGAAGATATGATTTTCGAAGCGGGTGGCCTCGGAAGAAAGATTCGTGTCTTTCGGTTACCCGACGATAACTTGCATTACCAGGTTAAATTAGACCGCCGCATATCCCTGGTCGATGACCGGGACAATGCGATCTACATCCGCATCGTCCAACAAGACGGTCACGTGATCTGGTCAAGTCCGATTTACCTGTTCCAATAAGGCTTCATTTCAGTGTTTGCTTCTATCTGAGGCCAAGTGCAAACTGCGCCGATGGCGATTTCAACCACCCCGCAACACTCGATAGATACGCGTCATGGTTTCGCAATGCTATTGATGATCGCAGGCTCGATCGCGATTAGCTTCGGTGGGCTGGTGCAACGCAATATCGAGGTTGCCGACGCCTGGCAGGTAATCTTTTTTCGATCGCTGGGTATGCTGATCGCAATGCTTATATTTGTCGCTATCCGTTACCGCGGTCGTGTACTGAGCACGGTCTATGGAATCGGACGCATGGGTTTGCTCGGCGGCGCGATGCTTTCCGTCGCCGGCATTACTTTTATCCAGGCATTGACCCACACCACGATTGCAAACGCGCTGTTTATACTCGGTGCGATCCCCTTCTTTGCCGCACTGTTGGCGAGAATATTCCTCGGTGAAAAGTTGCGACGCACCACGATGATTACCATGGCAGGAGCCGCGTTCGGGCTTGGAGTCATGGTAGTGCAAGGTGTTAGTGTCGGATCGGGATTCGGTAACGCAATGGCGCTGATCACAGCGGTTAGTTTTGCACTGTACGCGGTTATCGTACGCTATAAAAGGCAAACCGAAATGTTGCCGGTGATGCTGGTATCTTCGTGCATTGTGATCGCGATTACGCTGCTGGTTAAAGCCGGTGACATGGCTATTCCGCTGCGCGATATTATTCTTTGCCTGTTTTGGGGCGGTTGCCTGTCCGGCTTCGTTAACTGGGCTTTTATTATTGCCTCGCGACACCTGGCGGCCGCTGAAGTAACCCTGATCATGTTGCTTGAATTCGCACTAGGGCCAGTGTGGGTTTGGTTGTTTATCGGTGAAACGCCCTCGTTTGCAACTGTGCTCGGTGGCAGCATGATAATTTTAGCAGTCGCACTGCGCGCTATTTTTGAGTTGATTACCAGGCCGAAGCCTGAGCAGACACCGAGTAGGCCAGTTTAGTTTTTTCCCTCACCCTAAAGCTACCGCTCCTGCTCACGCCCCTTACCTACATCCATGTAGGCAACCCTCTCCCAAAGGGAGAGGGGACTCAATTACTCCCTCTCCCACTGGGAGAGGGCAGGGGTGAGGGTTCCCTAATACCCCAACTCCGGCCGTACAATATTGAACAACTCCTCTCCAGCAAGATAATGCTGCATATTGCTAAAAAACAAATCTAGCGTAATCGGCACATAATTATCACCGTCGTCGGCCGATACGTGCGGTGTAAGGATAAAATTGGGTGCAGACCATAATGGCGAGTCAGCGGGTAGTGGTTCCTGCTCAAACACATCGATCACCGCGCCCGATAGATGACCGCTCTTCAGCAAATCTGCCAACGCATCGTAATCCATCACCGCCCCTCGACCTACATTGATTATCCCAGCGCCTGGTTTGAGACTTTGAAGACGTTCACGGTTAAACATTCCGTGGGTTTCAGGCGTCAAAGGTGTCGATACGAAAACATAATCCATACGGGGTAAAACCGAATCGAGTTGATCAATCGCGACCATTTCGTGTACGTACTGGTGCGGTCGGCCATGGCGAGTAACACCGATGATATGCACCGGCATCTTGCTGAGTTGCCTGGCTGCACCACCACCGATGCTCCCGACCCCGATTATTCCCACGGTTTTGCCTTCGATCGGGGTTGAAAAGAGTGACTCCCATCGTTTTTCGCGTTGATTAGTAAGAAGTGCAGGCATCTTGCTGTGCAACATTAATACTGCCATCAACGCGAATTCACCGGCTTTGTCGGCATGCGCGCCTCTGTTATTGGTAATCCTGACCCCTTCGGGTACCCAGTCCATCGGGCACAGGTGTTCAACCCCGGCACCGATGATGTGAATCCACTTCAAATTAGGGGCTACCTCGGCCAGCTTCTCGGTCGGCAGATTCCAGGTCAGCAACACTTCGGCAGTTTTCATCGACTCCTCGAAATGATCGGTATCCCAATCGACAAACACATCGAGGTGTTTCGCAATTTCGGCATATTTCCTGGCTGAAGCCTGGTACTTCTCCATCGAAATGGTAAATATCGGTTCGCTCTCAGGCGTCGATGGGAAAGTATCGGGTCCAGCATGGTTGTTTTTAATATGAACCTTGATTGTCATAGTGTTAATCTCTCGGAAATCTCCCGATTAACTCAGAATTAGTGAGCGCAGATTGGTAGATCGCTTCATAACCGTCGCTAGCATGGATGCTAGCGTCGAGCCTACAGGGGTGAGGCGGATAAAGACAGTGTGCCAGTGGCACAATATCCCGCTGAACGGGTTTGCAAGGACAGCAAACCCCGGCTTCCAGATGAGGTCGGGACGACCGAGGCTGGAATATTTACGGCGTGTTCTGAAGTGATTTACCAATTTGCTCGTCCTGAGTTTTAAAAATACTAACTATTTTCAGTTTCGAGTTTCTTAAACGCCTCGATCACCGCCTCATCTCGCGCCCGACCAACCATCGATTCCGCATCAAACTGAATCTCCATCACCCTGTCTCCGATTTCCCGAAGCCTTCGATTGTCATCCTCGGCATCGACGGGAATATTCAGCACCGTATCTCCACCATAAGTCGGCACCGGATTATCCCAGTGCTGGCAGGTATGTTCTGGCTTAATCCCTTTTTCGAGATCTCGGCATAGCTTACGCAGTTTCTTTCTGTATTGAATGATTCCCCTGTCGCTCGGCGCCAAATGCTCCAGTTTTTGATCGGCTATTCGGCCCATACCTTCGACAGCCTCCGCATCACCCGGGAATCGCTGACGCTGTTCGTAACTGCGATTCATCAGCTCACCTTGCTCGATTAACTCGGGGCCTCCGGGTTTATTGTACTCATCGGGATCGGCGCGATCGCCAAATATAGCCCAGGCGAATGCAGTGGTATTTTCATCGTCAATCGGCACCACCCAGCGAGCAAATGAAGTGCGGCCATAATAAATGGTTTTACTACCATCGGCAGAGAATGCGGCCCCGGCCTGCGTGTAGTTAGGTAAAACCAGTTCGTTTACGCGCACCCATATATTGTCGCCCACACGGCGCACGTTGGCGCCGAGAAAACCCATCGGACGCGGGTAAAAAAGTAATTCACCAAGTTCGCCCATGCCTTCAGAAAACTGCGGGCGGCTCATTCGAGAATGCAAAAAACTGGTATGGATCGGGTCGAGAATTGCGTCGAGTACCTGTAACCAGTTACAACGGTAATCAGCCCGGTATGGCACCAGGGTCTGGTTTGGAATTTCCAATGTATCGTAAACTGGAAACTCCGGCATATCTTCGACCGGCCCCAGGTAAGCAAAGATTAACCCCCTGAACTCTTTAACCGGGTAAGCGCCCAGAGAGGTTTTTGACTTTATCAGCGCCGCGATCTCCCTCGGCTGACCGGGAATTTCGAGAATTCTGCCATCTACGTCAAACAGCCAGCCGTGGTAACAACAACGAATGCCGCGTTTTTCGCAGATACCGAATTCCATCGACGCGCGGCGGTGTGGACATTGTTTATGCACCAGCCCATAACTCCCGGACGTATCGCGGAATATCACCAGTTCCTCACCCATAACCCGAATCAGACGCGGCAAGTCTTCGATTTCGGAGGTCAGCGCTACCGGCTGCCAGTAGTGTCGGAGGTATTCACCACAGGCTGTTTCCCGACCGGTTCTGACCAGTAATTCGTCACTGTCACCCCGATTGGTCTGCGCGTAGCCCCGATAGGCACCGCCGGAAGGCCCTGTTGGATTAATTTCTGACATTGACTTAAATCCGCTTCGAATCCACTTTCACATCACCTTCTATCTGTATCCGCCTATGGTATCTTATTTGATAATGTGGGGAACAGGATTTACAATTTGCATCAATTTCATAACGTTAAGTACTTGCCTGGACAGACTAAGAAACCCCAGTTTAAGTCCTGGCGACCCAGTTTGTGATTCAAAATGATTGAGATCAAGGCGTGGGAGGCAGTTGTTAGCACAGCTATTGCTCGGTTTCACCCCCGTAGAGATTTACCATTTCGGCACAATATTTTCGTTCATGATTTGAATCAGGGGTTCCTTAATCACATAGTCACCAAGGGCGCCGGAAGAATCCCTCAAGCATGCAACCAAACAGGCGAATAACGATGAATGAAAAACCAGTTGTGCTGGTAACACGCAAGTTACCCATTGCGGTTGAAAAGAAACTGGCAGAACATTTCGAAACCATTCTTAATCCCGACGACAGGCTGTATAGCACCGATGAAATACTGCAAATGGCAGAAAATGCGGACGCCATTCTGCCTTGCCATACGGAAAAATTTTCAGCGCAAACTATAGCGCTACTGCCCTCCCGGATAAAAGCCATCGCCAATTTTTCGGTTGGCGTCGACCATGTTGACCTGGAAGCCGCGAAACTAAGGCAGATCATTGTCACTAACACACCCGACGTGCTCTCAGACGCCACCGCCGAAATCGCGATGTTACTGATACTCGGGGCAGCTCGGCGTGCCAGTGAAGGGGATCGGCTGGTTCGCAGCCAGCAATGGAAGGACTGGAGCCCGGCGTTCATGGTGGGAAAGCAGATTACCGGTAAACGATTAGGCATTCTCGGCATGGGAAGAGTGGGGCAGGTGGTGGCCAGGCGAGCGCGTGGATTTGATATGACTATTCATTATCACAATCGTAAACCGCTGGATTCGATGCGTATCAAAGATGCTGAATATCATGCAACGGTAGATGAGCTGCTATCCAATATCGACGTACTATCGATTCACTGTCCCGCTTCAGACGAAACCAGAGGCTTGCTCAGCAGTGATCGAATTGCTTTGCTGCATAGCAATGCCATCGTGGTCAATACTTCAAGGGGAGGCGTCATCGATGACGATGCGCTTATCGATGCACTAAAATCCGGTGGCATCGCGGCGGCAGGCCTCGATGTCTATAACGGGGAGCCAGATGCTATTCACCCGGGATACCGACAACTGGAAAACGTATTTTTGTTACCCCACATCGGCAGTGCCACCGAGGAAACGAGAGATGCGATGGGGTTTCGAGCGATCGATAACCTGACCGCGATTTTTAATGGAGACGAGCCCGGAGACAGGGTAGCCTAAATCCGAATTATAAACTTTCTGGCGCGATCAACGATGGCTGCCAGACTCAAATTTTTACAATTCGGTATACAAAATACCTTGGATTTGTGGTTTAATCCTACGTCCATCAACAATAAACTATTTTGGGACTGGTTCGGCCTGCATTTCAAATTTATTTTCAAACTAGCTTCATGAAGTTGCTAGCTATTTAAAACGGCTCCACCATCCTAATTTAACCAAGAGCTGAGGATAATAATCATGACCGAAGTAAAAACATCTCGACGTAAGTTTTTAACTAAAGGCGCCGCCACCATCGCCGGGGGCGCCGCAGTAGTTTCTATGCCATCGATAGGTTTGGCAGCAAAAACAGTGGTTTTAAAGGTACAGGCAGCCTGGGGCGGCGGCATTTTCCTTGAGTATGCGCAGGACTATGTGCGACGTGTCAACGAAATGTCAGGTGGATCGCTGAAAATCGACCTGCTCGGCGTTGGCGCAGTGGTCAAAACCGCAGAAATGCAAACCGCTGTTCATAAGGGTGTACTCGATGGTGCCCATCTGGTAACTGCCTACTGGTATTCAAAAAGCGCGGTCGCCTCATTATTCGGAACCGGACCCTGCTTCGGCTGGACGGCCAACGAAATGATGGGCTGGATTCAATACGGTGGCGGTAAGGCGCTGTATTACGAATTAATGCATGACAAGTTAAGACTTGATTTAGTGGGTTTCTTTACAGGACCGATGCCTGCTCAGCCCTTGGGTTGGTTTAAGGAACGAATTAATGACAGTTCGCAACTGAAAGGCCTTAAGTATCGTACCGTAGGCCTGGCTGCCGACGTCCTGCAGGAAATGGGCATGTCAGTGGTACAGTTACCGGGTGGTGAAATCCAGCCAGCGATGAAAAGCGGTTTGATCGATGCAGCCGAATTCAATAATCCGACTTCAGATAAAGATTTTGGAATGCAGGATGTATCCAAGCATTATCATCTGGCCAGTTTCCACCAGTCTCAGGAGTGTTTCGAAATCATTTTTAACAAAACACTATTCGACAGACTGGCGAAAGAGCACCAGGCGATTCTGGAATATGCATCTGAAGCCGCTTCTGCCGATATGGCCTGGAAAGCAATGGAGCGTTATTCACAAGACCTGGTTGTACTGAAAGAAAAGTACGGCGTCAACGTTTACCGAACTCCAGACAGCATCATGGATGAACAGCTCAAGGCCTGGGATATTGTGGTTGCACGCTTAAGCAAAGCAGATCCTTTCTTCAAGAAAGTAATCGACTCTCAAATGAAGTTTGCAAAGAGACATGGTGCTTACTCATTGAATAATGCGCCGAATTACCGGGGAGCCTACGAGCATTATTTTGGCAAATTATAAGTGAACCTCGTTAAATTATTTACCAAGATAGTTTGATTACTGCAAGTCCAGAGGGCGGTGTTTCAACACCGCCCTCACCTTTTTTAATTTTCCGTATTGACTAGAATTTCAGTTTTTTATTTAAGGTGCAGGTATGACCAGAATACTTCATTTTATCGATAGCTTAAGCGCCTGGGCTGGAAAGTCCTTCGCCTGGTGCATCGTAATTTTAACCTTCTCGACCTGTTACGAAGTATTTGTACGTTATGCGCTCGACGCTCCGACAGTTTGGGCGTTTGATATGAGCGTTCAAATGTACGGTGCCCTGTTTATGATGGGCGGCGCCTACGCATTATCGCAAGGTGCGCACGTTCGAGGCGACGTTGTGTATCGATTATTGAGTACGAAAACTCAGGCTAAAATCGACTTCGTTCTCTATATTTTATTTCTGATGCCCGGCGCACTGGCACTCATTGTCTATGGATATGGCTTCGCCTCAGATTCCTGGTTTTATAAAGAAGTGAGCTGGAGTAGTCCGGCCCGAATTCAAATCTATTTTTTCAAAACACTAATCCCTATCGGGGGCACATTGGTCTTACTTCAGGGTATCGCGGAAACGGTACGTTGCGTTATTTGTATTAAAACCGGCGAGTGGCCGCCTCGATTACACGACGTACAGGAAACTGAAACCAGGCTGATAAAAGAACAACAAGAACGGTATAAGCTGGAGAAAGAACATGACTGATCCAGTCATTGCAGTTGTTATGCTCGGCCTGTTCATCTTTATGGTAATGCTGGGCTTTCCTATCGCATTTACATTGATTGCTATGGGTCTTGGGTTTGGCTACTACGCTTATTACGACGAGCTACGCATGCAAACCATCTTCGATAATCGAATATTCGATTTATTCGTACAGAACACTTTTTCGGTCATGTCGAATGATGTTCTGGTAGCGGTCCCACTATTTCTATTTATGGGCTACGTGGTCGAGCGCGCCAACATAGTCAATCGACTGTTTTTTAGTATTCAGCTTGCCGCGCGTAATTTGCCTGGATCGATGGCAGTTGCGGCACTTTTCACCTGCGCGATATTTGCCACAGCCTCGGGAATTATTGGTGCCGTTGTTACCTTAATGGGTATGCTGGCGTTCCCTGCGATGCTAAAGGCCGGATACGACGAGAAATATGCCTCGGGTGTCATCTGTGCCGGTGGGTGCCTCGGAATTTTGATACCGCCTTCGATCATGTTGATCGTCTATGCTGCAATCGCCCAACTATCGCCATTGCGCCTCTACGCCGCGGCACTATTTCCTGGTATTCTGCTAGCTGGCCTGTATATGATATACGTCGTAGGCAGAGCAGCACTGAACCCCGCCCTGGCACCAAAACCAAAAGAGGAAGACATACCGCCTCTGCCTAAAATCCTGTGGGATCTGTTGACATCGTTTGTACCATTGGCGGTATTAATTATGAGCGTGCTAGGCGCGATCCTGACGGGATTAGCCACACCGGCCGAAGCGGCGGGTGTCGGCGCATTCGGTGGACTGGTGTTAGCCACTGTCTATCGCTCGCTCAGCTGGGAAAGATTAAAGCAGGCCGTATACCTCACCGCAAAAACCTCCTCGATGGTGTGTTGGCTGTTCGTGGGTTCCTGGACCTTCGCATCGGTGTTTTCCTATCTCGGGGGTCACGACCTGATTAGAAATTGGGTATTATCGATGGAACTGAGCTCAGTCGGGTTTTTGATTTTAGCCCAATCGATTATATTTTTACTGGGCTGGCCGCTGGAATGGACCGAAATAATTATCATTTTTGTTCCAATTTTTCTACCCATGCTGGAAACGTTTAATGTCGACCCGCTATTTTTTGGAATACTGGTGGCACTCAATTTACAGACTTCATTTTTGACCCCACCGATGGCGATGGCTGCTTATTATTTAAAAGGCGTTGCGCCACCGCATATTAAATTGATGGATATCTTTGCCGGTATTATGCCGTACCTGGCGATTATCATTTTCTCGATGGTAATGCTGTATAACTTCCCGGGGATTGCACTTTGGTTGCCGGTTTATTTTTTCGGTTAATCGTTCGACCAGCCATTATCCATGCAGAATTTTCGGCCAGAAACGGCTAATTTACTGACTGCCACCGAAGCCCGTGAAGCGATAGAGCAAGGCTTGCTAACGTCACAGGAACTGGTTTCGGCCTGTTTCTCGCGCATCGACGAATTAGAAGATACGATTGGCGCCTGGGCGCATCTGGATCGGGAACGTGCTATGGAACAGGCGCGACAGGCCGATCATTTTCGAAGTCGTGGCCTCGCTACTGGTGCGCTACACGGGTTACCTGTCGGTATCAAAGATATTATCGATACCAGCGATTACCCAACCGAACGCGGTACGGTTTTACACCAGGGGCGCAAACCTGATAAAGATGCAACCCTGGTGTCGCTGCTACGCGAAGCGGGCGCAATTATCCTGGGCAAAACAGTCACCACGGAACTGGCCGTATTTTCACCGGGTAAAACTACCAACCCACATAATTCAGCCCATACACCGGGTGGTTCTTCGAGTGGGTCGGCGGCAGCTGTCTCGTCTGCCATGGTATCGCTGGCGGTTGGAACCCAGACCAATGGCTCGGTGATTCGACCGGCGTCTTACTGCGGCATCTATGGATTTAAACCGACCTTCGCCCGTATATCGCGTCACGGAGTATTACGACAATCGAAGCCACTCGATACGATTGGTGTTTTCGCCCGTAGCCTGCCTGACCTGGCCTTAATCGCCGATGTGTTGATGCGTTACGATGCCCAGGATGAATCGATGACTCCACTGGCACCGCCGTGCATCGCCCGTGTCATGGCAGAGGCTATGCCAGCTGACCCCCATATTGCATTTATCCGGACCCCCAAATGGGATCAGGTCGAAGATTCGACTAAAGCTGGTTTTCGCGAACTAATCGACGAGGTCAACCAAAGATTCAGCAAGGCCATAGAAGTTGTCGATTTACCCGGTCAAATCGGCGATATATACGAGGATCACCGGGTCATTATGGAAGCGGATCTGGCCAGGAGCTTCGCCAGCGAATACCAGAACGGGAAATCTAAATTAAGCGCAGTGCTGGTCGAAATGATTGAGAGAGGCCAACAGGTTTCAGATGAGGAATACCAATCAGCGGTAGGCAAAATGATTGACTACAGCGAATACATGGACGAAATTATTGAAGAATACGACGCGGCTCTGACGCCATCCACATTGGGTGCGGCCCCGGCCGGGCTGGACGCGACCGGAAACCCGATTATGAATACGATATGGACTTTGTGTGGAACCCCTACTATCAACATACCATTACTACAAAGCCCCGAAGATCTACCAGTTGGTGTACAATTAGTGGGGATCAGAGGAGACGATGCGAAATTATTTCGCATCGCTCGCTGGTTACTGGAGCTTTTAGATGACTAGTGCTAACTACTAAATATCTTAAATGTGAGAAACAACCATGGATAATATAATCACCGGCATCATCGGAGTGTCAATATTTTTGGCCTTTGTGCTGGGCCTGGGCGTTTCGATAGGCACTGTACCATTTGGTATAATCGTCGTTATCGTTTCTATTTTACTGATAACAGACTTTTACGAATCGGTAAAAAAAGCGCGCAAACAGGAAAAAGATCGAGCAGGTAGTGATTAGTTAATCGAGGGAGGCCGCAAGCTTACCCGCATACCAGTAGGCAAAATTCGCAACACTGGGTTCAAGCGAAGAAAAACGACCAGGCCTGGCAAATTTGGACGAGAGGCCAGCCTGTTGCAGCTCGAGAAACGGGATGTCTTCTTCCAGCGCCGTATCGTATCGATGGTAGTAGTGCTTCGCCCTACTTTCGAAATCTTCGACCTTAAGTGTATCAGCTGGAAAACAAATAGTTTGTACGATATGCGAGCGATCCGGTGCAATCGGATAAGCCTGGTACATCCACAGAGAATCCTGCGATGCGGCAAATGTCATATTGGGATATATCCAGCTATAACGAGTCCCAGTCGCCTCACGCCCAGTCAACTGTTTCGCCGCTGGTAAGGCCTGATCCTGGGTATCGGCCATCAGTGCCGCATTCCCATCGGTAGGGCCAAACTGGGTCGTATAGTGACCCGTTACTTCGTCGACATCGTCGGGCTCAGGGTATAACCAGTTGAGCGATTCGGGGTGAACACAAGGCAGGTGATAATACTCGTTGAAAACCTCGATGAAAGTTTTCCAGTTGCAATTGACGTCGAATTCTCGTACTCGGGTGCTGACCAGCTGGCCCGGCTCCCAGGCAACATGCTTGTCGGAAAAATCGCCCAGCCATGACTCCAGATCTTCGGTTTTCCGGTCGAGACAGATAAATGCAAAACCATCTCTGCTACCCACCCTAAATTCGACCAAACCATAGTTTTCCGGTTTAAAGTCGATCGCTTTTTCCATACGGGGGTAGACTTTCAATCGACCATCCAGATCATAAGTCCACCAATGAAATGGACAGCGAATTTTTTTGCAATTGCCATTACCGGTCAATACCTGACTACTTCGGTGCCGACAACTATTAGCAAAACCCTTTAAATCTCCAGATTTATTACGCACGATTATGACGGGTACGCCGCCAATATCCATCGCGGAGTAATCACCCGCTTCTTTCCAACGATCTTCACGACCGATTCCCACCCAGGAATGGTGAAAAATAACCTCTTGCTCACGCTCGAAAATAGCCTTATCCGAATAACAGGCGGGCGGCAGTCCTGGTGATTCGTTTCGTACTGCTGAAACCTGCAATAGCTGTTGACGCAAATCTTCGCTGGATATGAGTTCGGGTTCCAATGTCATACTAATCGACCGGTTATTATTTAAATTTCAAGGGTAGATGGGATACTGATCGCAGAGTTTCGAGACAGTTTCTCTCGCATCAACGATAATCGATTCATCGGCATGGCTGCAATGTTTTATTAAAGACGCAATAGTGTCTCCCAAAATTCCAAATTCTTTTTGTTTCAACCCGCGCGTAGTCGCAGCGGAGACACCGAGCCTCAAACCCACCCACTCAGAAGGCCGCCCCGAGTCGAAAGGTACAGGATTTTTATTCGAAGTAATGTTCGCCTCGGCGAGTGAATCCTGAACCAGCTGTCCGGACAACCCTTTGGAAACCAGGTTTAGCAACACGATATGAGTATCGGTACCCCCACTGACCAGATTGATCCCATGTCCAAGTAAAGTGTCCGCCAAGGTACGTGCGTTATCAACTATTTGCTGGCCGTAAGCCTTAAAATCATCGCTCAGTGCCTCCCCAAGACACACCGCCTTAGCCGCGATTACCTGCGTGTGCAGGCTACCCTGTACGCCCGGAAACACCGCGGACTGTAATTTCCTGGCCCATGACGCATCACGAGCAAGAATGAGTCCACCTCGCGGTCCTCGCATAGTCTTGGTGGTGGTACAGGTCACGATATCAGCATAGGGAACGGGAGAAGGATGGACACCCGCCGCTACAAGCCCGGCGAAATGTGCCATATCGACGAGAAATATCGCACCCACACTATCAGCAATTTCTTTCAATCGTTTAAAGTTTATTTCGCGTGGGTAGGCCGAACCCCCTGCTATTAACAACCTGGGGCGATTTTCATCTGCTAGCTTTGCTACCGACTGGTAATCAATCTGCTCACTGTCCCGATCCACACCGTAATGAAAGGTCTCGAACCATTGCCCCGACAGATTGGGTGCAGCACCATGGCTCAAATGTCCTCCAGCGGCGAGATCCATGCTTAAAAGACGATCGCCGGGCTTGAGCGTTGCGAAAAATACAGCCTGATTAGCCTGTGTCCCGGAATGCGGCTGGACATTCGCATAAGCGCACTGGAACAAGTCACAGGCTCGATCTATTGCGGCCTGTTCGACGACATCCACAAATTCGGCTCCACCATGAAAACGCTTACCCGGGTATCCTTCCAGGGTCTTATTGGCCATCACATGACCTAAAGCATCTAATACCGCGCGGCTGACAATATTTTCTGAGGCTATCAATTCAATCTGGTTTTGCTGGCGATGCATTTCTCCCGCGAGGGCATTTCCTATTAACGGATCCTGTAATTCGACAGATCGCGCAAAGAACGGCTTAACTGGTTGCATGTCAAAATCCATAGCTGAAAATGAAAATATTTTACACCTGCTAGTTTACATTTCACTACTTCGTATGTAAGTCTTTAGCCTGTGCCCGCGCGAAGCCAGGAGAAATAAATGTCGATAACGATTTACGGTAGACACACATCCTACAATGTGCAAAAAGTGCTCTGGCTGCTGGACGATTTGGAGCTCGGTTATAAGCACATAGAACTCGGGAGTAAGCCCGGCGATACCGAAACCATTGAATTTGGCAAGATGAATCCAATGCGGAAAGTACCCGTCCTGGTAGATAACGACAAAGCCATCTGGGAGTCCAGTACCATTTTGCGATACCTGGTCAGTGCCTACGGTTCGGGAGCATGGGTTACAAAAGACGCCTATCAACGCTCGCTCTATGAGCGTTGGATGGACTGGGCACAAACTATATTCGAACCGACTTTTGTCGGTGTGTTCTGGGGCTATTACCGCACCCCGAAGGAACAGCGCGACAAGCGGGCGATTCAATCGAGCATAGATGGCTGCATTAAATGTTTGTCTAGACTGGACGAACAATTAAACGATAAGCAATACTTAGTGGGAGAAAAACTGTCACTCGCGGATATTACGACCGGCGTATTTCTCTACCGACTGCTGGAGATCGATTTGAATATAAAGTTGCCGGATCAGGTTGCGGGCTGGTATAGACGCCTGCAGGCATCACAAGGCTATCAACGCTGGGTAATGAGCGATTTTTCAATCTTATACGGGCGACTCGAATATTGAAGAAAATTCGAAAATTTCAGGAAAGCGATAAAGCCACACTGACTGCTCTTTGGCAGGCGGTATTTCCTGACGACCCGCCGCATAACGAACCTTCGTTGGTGATTGAGGCAAAGCTTGCGGTGGACGATTTGATTTTCATCGCCGAGGAAGATGATGGAGAAATGATTGGTGCCTGTATGGCTGGCTACGACGGACACCGGGGCTGGCTATACGCTGTCGCCGTTTCACCCGATCAACGCCGCAACGGCACGGGTAAGGCGCTGGTTCTCTTCGCCATTCAGGCCTTGAAAAACCTGGGCTGTAAAAAAGTGAACTTACAGATCCGACCGACCAATACCGAGGTCGCTAATTTTTATAAATCCTTAGGATTTTCGACCGAAGACAGGCTGAGTATGGGAACTTTCATTGAATAAGTTGTTTAAGGGGCCAATATCATGATTGAAACCTATCGAGGCGTCGTCTACCCCTACCAACTCGATCACATGGACCACATGAACGTACAGTGGTACACCTCCAAATTTGACGAGGGAACCTGGCATCTTTTTGCCATGATCGGCCTCACTTCCGATTACTTTATAAAAAATAATAAGGGGATGGCTGCGCTGGAGCAAACCACGAAGTATAAGGCAGAACTGATGGCAGGAAACCTGGTCGTGATCAGGTCAGAAATTCTCGAAGTACGGGACAAGACGATCCGTTTTTTTCACTCGATGGAAAATGCCGAAACCGGGGTCGAAGCGGCGACTACAGAACTCATTGCCGCGCATCTGGATCGATCGCTGCGAAAAGCGTCTCCGCTTCCAGATAATATCAGTGAGAAGTGTGCAGGGTTAATGAGAGTTTCCAATTAAATCGTCTTTCCAGATCTGGACACACTAGTAGTTCGGTTAAAATCATTATGTTTAAAACCGCCAGCTTTAAGCGTTCTTAAATGGGTGCCAGCTACCCCGGATGAAAGCACTCAAAACGCGCCGTAAATACCTCCCTGTAGGCTCATTTTCTTATCCATGAGAAAATACGGTTTTGAGTCCTTCCCCCCTGAGGCAGCCCCACTATCGAGGTGTGACTGCTGGGATGTTTTTACAGGACGTTACGCGACAGGGACGTCGCGTGCGAGCCCCCAGGGATGGGACGGTCCGACGCATCGGTACGGCGTTCCTGTGAAAATACACCGGCAGTTACGCCCTACGGGGCCGATCACGGGGCTTTGGTGCTTAAATAGGGCAAACCAGATTACCCAGTTTTTCGGTCAATTTCATATTCTCGGAGTAATCCACCGGGCAATCGATCAATACAACGGTATCGTCTGCAATCGCCTTTTTTAAAGTAGGCAGTAAATCGTCCGCCGCTTTGATGCGGTAGCCTATAGCACCAAAGCTTTCGGCGTATTTCACCAGGTCTGGATTATTGAAATCGATTTGGGTATCGCGGCCGAAGCGACGATCCTGGTGCCACTTGATTAATCCGTATTTACTGTCGTTCCATACCAGGATAATCATCGCGACGCCAATGCGTAACGCAGTTTCGATTTCCTGCGAATTCATCAAAAATCCTGCATCGCCGGTAACGGTGAGCGCGGTTCGATCCGGAAAAACCAACTTAGCGGCGATGGCGCCGGGTACGCCTATACCCATCGAGGCAAAACCGTTGGATATAATGCAGGTATTCGGGTGTTCGGCCTGATACATGCGCGCCACCCACATCTTGTGCGCGCCCACGTCGGATACCAGGATATCTTCAGGCTCCAGCGCCTTACGCAGATCGAGGATGATGCGCTGAGGCACCATAGGAAACGAATCATCTTCGGCGTGTGCGGTGAGCTCCCCGACGATAGTCTCGCGTAAAGTCTGTGACTGCGATTCAGACTTTGGAACTGCTATTGCAGCTATACCCTCGAGCGCTGCATTAATGTCTCCGACCACCCCACATTCGAGAATATAATGTTCGTCCACCTCGGCAGGACTCATGTCGATATGGATAATTTTGGTGGTATTGTCCTTGTTCCAAAGATGCGGATGATATTCGATCATGTCGTAACCCACGCATATCACTACATCGGCCCGATCAAAACCGCAGGCAATGTAATCGTGCGCCTGCAAGCCGACTGTACCGAGAGATAGATCGTGCGAAGATGGAATGCTGCCCTTTGCCATAAACGTGGTCGCAACAGGTATATTCAGTTTTTCCGCAAACGCGACCAGCGCATTGTCCGCTTTAGCACGTACCACGCCGTTACCCGCCATCACCAGCGGGTAACGAGCATTAGATATGATCTCTGCCGCCTGGCTGATTTTATCCTGTGGCGGTACTGGAGGTTTGGCGCTTTGCACTTTCAAAGGCTCTTTGCCCTCGACCGCCATCGCAGCAATATTTTCGGGAAAACTGATAAAACTGCCGCCAGGCTTTTCGGCTTCAGCCTCTTTAAATGCCTTGCGTACTATCTCGCCAATAATTTCGGGTTCGCGTATCTGAACGCTATACTTTGAAATAGGCGCGAACAGCTTGACCAGATCGAGTATCTGGTGGCTCTCCTTATGCATGCGTGTAGTAGCGCCCTGCCCGGCGATACCGACGATCGGCGCCCTGTCCATATTGGCATCGGCAAAACCAGTCACCAGGTTGGTCGCGCCCGGACCAAGCGTTGCCAGGCATACCCCTGCCTTGCCGGTGAGACGTCCGTAAACATCTGCCATAAATGCCGCTCCCTGCTCGTGGCGGGTAGTGATAAATTTTAGTTTGCTACCAATCATCGAATCCATCACGTCGAGATTTTCTTCGCCCGGAATACCAAAAATATACTCGACACCTTCATTTTCCAAACAACGTACAAACAGATCACTTGCTTTCATTAGTTTTCCCAGTTATTGAGTTGCTT
>JADFJT010000151.1 GCA_022566015.1 Pseudomonadota bacterium
GGGTGTCGCGGCTATGGGATCAAAAACCCCCGCGCTATTCACGCGCGATGATGGAAACGCTCGCACTGATAGCCTATCGCCAACCTGTCACGCGGGGAGAAATCGAAGATATTCGGGGGGTAAGTGTTAGCAGCAATATGATTAAAACCCTGCTGGATCGTGAATGGGTCCGGCCGCTTGGCCACAAGGATGTACCCGGCAGGCCAACGCTTTACGGAACCACGAAAACCTTCCTCGATTACTTCAACCTCAAGTCCCTGAATGAATTGCCAACGCTGGCGGAGCTTAAAGATTTAGACCAGTACCATCCAGAGCTGGCTCTGGGCGAAAAAAAACAGGCCAAGGTAAATTAAGCACTATACTCCTAATGTAGAGCGTTAAACTTGTCATTCCGGCCTGAGCGGGCCGCGTAGGTCCGGAATCTATTCTGACGAGCCTCGAGCGCGATAGATTCCGGGTCTAACGCCCGGAACGACGGATGTTTTTACCAGAACGTCATAACCAGGTTCAGCAGCTTATTTATGTTTTCAAGACTACTCCTGATCGGTATCGTGGCTTTACTCGTGGCTTGTGCCGAGGATAAACAGGCGCTGAATACCTGGATTCATGAGGATACCGGCTCCTACGGTGCTGCAGTCAGTCCTGATGGCAAGTACTTGTTGACTGGTTCGATCGGCGGTTACGGCCGCGTATGGGATCTTGCTAAAAACAAAGTTCTATACAGCGTGCAGCACCAGGATAACAACGAGGGTGGTATCATAGCTGCCGCGTTTTCTGCTCGCAGCGAAGTACTGGTCACGATCGAACAACAATCGATTGCGCGCTGGTCGGTTAAGACCGGACGCCTGACCGGCTACTGGTACTGGCCCGATCTGACAGACGTTGATATTTCTGCCGATGGCCGCTATGCGTTGATTGGCAGCAAGGCCAATCAGGCGGTTTATTTCGATATGGTCGAAGGGAAAATGCGATATGTATTTCCGCACCACGAGAAAGTGACCAGTGTATCGCTGTCTCAGGATGGAAGGTATGCGCTGACCGGATCGAATGACTGGCACGCTAGTTTGTGGGACTTAAAAACCGGTGAACATCTGTGGGCAAAAAATTTAAAATACAAAATATCACTGGTCGAGTTATTGGACGACGGTGAATTCGCGCTGGCGAACGCGTTTATTGGCGACTCTTTTATTTATTCTACGCGAGGTAAAGGTAGGCTGGTATCGCGCCTCGATGAAGTCAGAATGACGCTGATTTCGGCCGATTTTTCCGACGACAGCCGTATACTCGCAACCGGAGGTGTAGCCAAATCGATTGCCATCTGGGACGTTGCCAGCGGAGCCCGTAAAGAAACCTGGAAACCAGCCATCAAGCACAAGGTGCAACCCGATTCGGCAACCATTCTCGATTTGAAACTGGATACCAATGCGAAAACCCTGATATCGGAATCCGCCAACGGCATCGGTCAGCGCTGGGCGTTAAAATAGACTGGTTAGAAATTATCGTGGGGCGGGTAACAAAAAAGCATCGTTTCACGCGAAAGCGCAAAGCACGCAAAGAAATAAGCAAAAGACATCAGGTAAAATAAGATCGAATTTTGCAGCGTCGATATTGCATTTTCCAGCTACTGTACGGTAAATTGTATCATCCTAAAAAACCTTTGCGAAAGCATTAACAGGGTTAGAATTTACGCACCTAAATAACCGGGTACCCATGGAACGTATTCAAAAATTACTGGCACACCAGGGCCTCGCTTCAAGGCGTCAGATCGACTTAATGCTGCAACAGGGGCGGATTAGCGTCAATGGTCAGACCGCTAAGCCGGGAGACCAGATCGACGGCAGGGAGAAGATAGCGCTCGACGGCAAGTTAATTCGTATTGCCAGGGTAGATTCCCGGCCGAAATTGCTGATGTACCACAAACCGGTGGGGGAAGTATGCACCCGCTCGGATCCCGAGGATCGCGCTACCGTATTCACTAATTTACCCCGCCTGTCCAATGGGCGATGGGTGGGCATTGGCCGACTGGATATCAATACCAGTGGATTAATACTGTTTACCAACCAGGGCGAACTGGCCAATCGACTGATGCACCCGTCTTACGAGGTCGAGCGCGAATATGCCGTGCGGGTGCACGGTGCGGTGAGTATGGACATGCTGAAGCAGCTTAAGCAAGGCGTCGAACTCGACGAGGGCCTGGCTAAATTCGAACAGATTATCGATAGTGGTGGTGAGGGAAGCAACCACTGGTATCACGTGGTGCTCAAAGAGGGTAAAAACCGTGAAGTCAGACGCCTGTGGGAATCGGTCGGAGTAGAAGTCAGCCGCCTTTCCAGGGTGCGTTACGATAGCTTTAACCTGCCTAAGTGGTTGAAACCGGGTAAGTACCGGATTTTTGAGGACGATGTGGTCGAACGGCTGTATAAAAGACTTGAATTAACCTATGACCAACGGCGTAGTCAACCAGGCGCGAGACGAAGAAAACGCTGAAAGCCAGGGAACATAACTGTCAGCCCGAAGATACCCTGCTATAATGCCAGGCGGAAGCTAGTGAACTAACTGAAATGGAGAAGGGAATGAACAGTTTTAAGGGTTTGATCATTGTTTTATCGTTGTTGATCGCGCCACTCGTTGTGGCAGTACCGGTCAATGTCAACACAGCCAGTGCAGAAGAAATCGCAAAAGCATTATACGGGGTCGGTCCACACAAGGCGCAGGCGATAGTGGATTACCGCGAATTACACGGTTTATTCAAGACAGTGCAGGCGGTAAAAAAAGTGAGAGGCATCGGGCAGGGAATTATTGATGGGAATTACGGTGATATTAGAATCGAATAACGGATTTTATGACGGCTAAAAGCCTTAAGCACTGGTGCCATTCGGTATTACCGGCCAATTTCAACCAGGTCAGTAACGACACTTCGAAAATTCAGCAATTTTTGATCGATAATATACCTGAAAAGATCAACCAGGGCTTAAGGGTAATGAATATCACCCAGGACGAAATCCTGGTCGCCGTACCTAGTCCGCAAATAGCCAACTATCTAAGCTTGCATGCCATGGAGATCGAACAGCAGATTCGGGAAGGGTTAAATCTCGACCGGAAGTTGAAATTTCGAAGCATGCCGGAATCGATTTTTCAGGTCGAAACCCACGCCAGTGTCAATAAAACCAGGCCGGTACCGCCCGAAACAGTGGATGCGATCAGCCGTAGCGCCAACTGGATCGAAGACGATCGGTTGAAACAGGCCCTGAAATCACTGGCTCAAACCTTGAGACAGAAATAATTAAGATAGCCTTATCCAGGCGATTTTTGACTCGCGTTGAGAATGTCAGCGTAAATATTAAGGTAAATTATTTTGGCCGTAGCGATGGCGGGAATGGCCAGAATAACCCCAAGCGTTCCAAATACACTGCCAAAAATAATTATCCCCAGTATGACCATGACCGGATGCAGGTTGACCGCATTAGCTATCACCGCGGGAATGACAACCAGGTTATCGACAGCCTGTGCCGCAATTATCACCAGTACCCCGAGATATAACAGCGAAGGATCAAAGGGTGTCATCGCCGATGCCACCAGCAAACTGAGGATAATCGAAATAACCGGCCCAACGTAGGGTACCAGGTTTAAGATGCCGGTAATGCTGCCCAGCAGGATCGGAATATCCATGCCGATCAGACTGAAGCCGATCATGCATACCAGCGCCATTACCCCGGACTGGATCATTACCCCTCGAGTGTAGAGCTGTAACTGTCGGGATACCCGGTGGTAAATTAACCAGCCCAGTTCAAAGCTGGAATTGGGCAGCCAGTTCATCATGCTGTTGCGCACAGATTTGAAATCCTTGAGCAGGTAATAGGTTAAAAACGGCACCAGAAGTGAAGTCATAGTGAACCCCAGCACTTTATCGGACAGGCTCAGTAATAACGATTGTCCGAACGAAGAAGACTGTGAAAGCAGGGAGATAATGACTTCGGAAACATCCAGGTCGACACCGATCAGGCTTGACAGCTCACCGCTGTAGTCAGTTAGCAATCTCTCTAGCTGCAATATAATCTGGGGCAATTTAGCCTGTAGCAGACTGACCTGGTCGAATAACTGGGGCAGGGCAAAACCTACCGCAATAAAACCGAAAAACAGCATCAATAGCAGCACGATTAATATCGACAGCGAGTGATTGAGTTTGTGCCTCACCAGGTAAAGCGTCGCAGGCTCAAACAGCGCGTAAAGGGTAAACGAAATGATTATCGGGATCAGTATCGATGACAATAGATAAACACTGGCCAGGCATACCGCCACGATGCCGGCAAAAATCTTGAACGTCTGTATATAGGCGCTCGACGAGCTGATATAAGCAGTTGTCGGCATCTAATGTTCGGCAATCAATTTATTCGCCTGCAACAATCTTTTCGCCAGCGTGGAAGACAGGTTCATCAGAAATTTTGCGCCCAGCCTGGGTTCGTATTCTATCCATTCCTCCAGATCCTGCCTGAGGAAATAGACCAGGCTAGAATTGTGTATCGAGAAGGCATCGGCGGTTCTGTGTTCGGGTTCGGCCAGTGCTATCTCACCGAAGAAGTCACCCGTTTCAAGCTGCGCCAGTTGCGTCTTATTCGCCATTACCCGCACCGACCCTTCGAGTACTAAAATTGCGCCAGCGCCCCCGTCTCCCTGTCGAAAAATGACTTCGTCGGCGAGAAATTTTCTGACATGCATCTTGCGGGATAGAAACTCTATTTGCCTGGCTGGAATACCTTCGAATAAGGGTGTTTTCTGCCATAAGCCGGTAATAGTCTGCAACTCGTCGGTAGCGGATTTGAAAATGTTTGACCAGAAAATATTGCTCATCGATGATAGCCAGCGCACAGTATTGCAGACAAGAATAACAGACCGTGAAATGGGAGAGAACCCTGGATTAACGATGTCATCCCGAGGCTTGTCTGCGGGACGACAAACTTAGTATCTATAAGCTATCGAGACCGATACTATTCCAGACCCTGGTGGGCAAGAGTGCGGATGACGATACTGGTCTCTGCTGGCATGTGCCGGCTACTCCCCGACTCTTTTGAGCGCGTCGATTAAGTTTCGGATAGTGTTTTCATGCACTTTCCGGTAGGCATCTGGGCTGCTGTTGGCGTTGTGGGGCGCCAACATGACGTTGTCGAACCGCCGGAGCGGACTGTCCGCGGGAAGCGGCTCTACCTCGAACACGTCCAGCGCAGCGCCGGCGATCCGACCCGCCTCCAGAGCTTCGACCAACGGGG
>JADFJT010000054.1 GCA_022566015.1 Pseudomonadota bacterium
GCTGGGGATATACGGTTTCCGGGGAACGAGCCATGACGTTAATTTTCTGATAGCGCTCGATATTGATCAAAGCGATCGGATCGTATATGTCCATAGTGCCCTGAGTACCACGTGCGATAGTCCTGGGATAGCTATTTTCAGGGACACTATTATCGAGGAATTCGAAAATAAAGCGGGGCATGGGCGTCGACAGCCACTTGAATAATAGCTTCGGCATGCCTGCATAAGCCTCGACGCAGTGGCCCAGAAAGTCTTCTACCGATTTATACCGACCACGAACCAGGCCGCGTTTCCATCCGCGTTCTACTGTCGCCTCGGGCGGAGTGATGATGAAGTACATGTACATTGTATCGGTGTATTTGGCGTAGGTTTTATGCAATATACGCGATATTTTTTCGCTCTGAAAACTGTCGAAGCGAAATCGATCGACTACCAGGTGTGGGGTCGAATTTCGATGGTTGGCCTTGCCCCGGATATATTGATCGAGCTTGCGATCGATAATATTGACTTCGTTACTGGTCAGTCGGCCTGCATATTTGTAAGCTTCACCGAGTGAATCGTAATCCAGTAAAATGCGACGCCAGATATCGGGGCTGATCGTGCCGTAGCCATCGGCTTCAATTCCGAGTTCGTTGATCATCTTCAGTAACCTTGGACGTAAAGAGCTCTTGCCCGATGCCGATGCCCCTTTGAGGCTGATAATCACGGGTTTTTGCGCTTCTGGAATAAGGTCATAGCCTTCGGTCTCGATTGCCTGTTTAACGCAGGCATCGATCTGCTTTCCGATCATGCGGCTTCCATGGTGGTTGCAGACATGCCGGGCGGTCAAATCGATGAGCTGTTCCTGGTCGTGGCCCAGAAACCCGCGAGTGGCCACAATAGCCCCCAGTACCTGGTAAAGACCGCGGAAAATAGCACGCTCGAGTTCATCGCTGGTGTTCAATCCCTGCTCCTTGAAAGAATTGATAATACGAAGCTGTCTTTCCAGCGTGGTTTCTGTTGGCACAGCTGGTTTTTTCGAGGTTCCAAAAATTCTCGACATAATCGAAGGTTTGGATTTAGCTAGCGATGACGCCGCGGGGAAAAGTGTCTGAGCGAATTCGGCTTTTAGCAGGCCGCGTACCTGCTGATCGAGCGCCCGGTGAGCACGCTCAATTTTTGGCCTTTCAGGCAGTACATATTTGCAATAAATCTGGTCGGCAATTATGCGAAAATTGATGCCAAGGTCTTCTTCCTGCTCACCTTCGAGTACCACTATATCGGCGTTAACGCGCACGATAAGCTCGTGCAGCGCCAAACGCATCGGCCGAAATACCACCAGCTCATCGTGAGTGAGTCCGGTGTTTGCGGTGAACTCGTTAATTTCGTCGATGCTGGAAGTAACGTTTTCTGCTCGATAAATAGTTTCCAGCTCGCGATAAGCGGCCGGGATTTCCGATTCGATACCCGGGTTCCAGGCAGAAAATTGTGGGTTTTTCATCGTGCAGGAAGTGTCGGTATAGTAGGATAACCGCGTTATTATTGCATTTATGATTATAATTCGATAACTCTAATGAGCAGGGGGGCGGTCAAAATAAACCAGGTCTCGGGTTCGAGACCCTGATCCGATCAGAGGCAGAGTACGCGCCCGTCACCGCGAGCGTGGTGGTAATTCCAGTCGGTGCTACAGTGAAAGAGCAAGGTCTCCAGAAACGAGCGATTAAATCTAACAGCCATTTTCCCCCAGATTGTTTGTTGCGATTATAAGAACAATAAGTTCATAAATAAGTTATTTATTCTTTATTCCGCAACACTGATAATACCCCCCAACACAGAACTAAGGGAAAAATCATGAGCGCAGAATTAAAAGCAGTAAAAGGCGAATTCGTTCGGTCAGTATCAGTTTTTAGAAACTGGGTGACCAAAGATGGCAGTGCGGGCCCTGGCGGCGAGGGTGGATTCCCCGCAGAGCCGGATCGTTATCACCTTTATGTTTCCTACGCCTGCCCCTGGGCGCACCGCACGCTAATTTTTCGTACGCTAAAAGGGCTGGAAGACGTGATTTCGGTATCCGTAGTCCATCCTCTGATGCCGGCAGAAAGCTGGATATTCGGCGAATACCCAGGCGCCACAGTGGATCATGTGAACAACGCCAGCTATTTGGTTGAGAATTACTTAAAGGCAGACCCCGGGTTTGATGGCCTGGTTACGGTGCCGGTGTTGTGGGATAAAAAACGCCAGACCATCGTCAATAATGAATCATCAGAAATCATACGGATGCTGAACTCGGCATTCGACGAATACGCCAGTGTCGATGACGGGACTAATGTTGATTATTATCCGCAAGCCTTGCGCGAAGAAATCGATGCAATTAACAAGTCTGTTTACCACGACATCAATAATGGTGTTTACCGCGCGGGCTTCGCCAAAACACAGGAAGCCTATAACAAGGCCTATGATCGATTGTTCGATACCATGGATGAGCTCGAGGCAAGACTGTCGAAGCAACGCTATCTGATCGGTGAGCAAATAACCGAGGCAGACTGGCGACTGTTTACCACGCTGGTGCGTTTCGATGCAGTGTATTACAGCCACTTCAAAATCAACAGGAAACGCTTAATCGAATTTCCGAACCTATGGGCCTATACACGCGAGCTGTATCAGGTTCCGGGCGTCGCAGAAACGGTAAATATGGACCACATCAAGCGTCACTATTTCGGCAGTCATCGCTCGATCAATCCGACAGGCATAGTCCCACAGGGACCGGATATTGACTTCATGCAGCCACATGGGCGGGGTAGTAAATAACGTTCTGCTAAACTAGTGTGCAACCAGGAATGAACCATGATAAAGATCCGACACAGTGACGAGCGTGGCCCAGCAAACCATGGCTGGTTACAGAGTCTCCATACCTTTTCGTTTGGGAATTATTACGATCCTGAGCACATGGGGGTATCGGCGCTACGCGTGATTAACGACGACAAGGTAACTCCTGGCAGGGGCTTTGGCGCGCATTCACACCAGGATATGGAAATTATCAGTTACGTTAAAAAGGGCTGTATCGAACACAGGGACAGCATGGGAAATGTGGAAAGACTACCCGCCGGAGAATTCCAGTTAATCAGTGCGGGCACAGGTATTACCCACAGTGAATACAACCCATCGGACACAGAGCCATTGGAGTTCTTACAGATCTGGATCCAGCCTGATGTTGTCGGCATCGAACCCGGTTACCAGCAAAAACTATTCGAAACCAGACAAGGCCTTCAACTGATTGCCAGCCCCGATGCGCGAGATGGATCGTTATTGCTCCACCAGGATGCCTTTTTATATCAACTCTGCTTGAAAGCAGATCAGACTACATCCCATTCCCTCGCACTCGGGCGACAAATGTATGTGCATATCGTATCCGGTGTCGTCAGTGTAAATGGTGAACGACTAAGCGAAGGCGATGGCGCGACAGTAAATGGGGTCAGTGCCGTTCAATTTGCCGGTGTAGAAAACAGCGAAGCACTGGTGTTTGATTTGCCTTAGTCGTTTTTAAATTACTAGGGAACCTCTGAATAATTCGTCCTGAATTGCCAGAGGGCATAAAATGAAAAATGTGATTTTCATTTTACCCTCAAAATCAATACCTTGCAGGTATCGGTTTTGGTGGTACATCCATGTACCACGATAACTCTGAATTAATCAGAGTTATCCTAGTAACGGTCGACCTGAAAAACCATCGCCCAAATATACCGGTTGTGCCTGAAGAGGCAAAACGATATATTTTCACTAATGAAATTGAAAGACATCAAAACTTGGGTTACGGTGCCACCGAGTGGTATCGGTGGTTCTTTCTGGGTTATCGTCAAGATCACCACAGATAACGGTATCGAAGGTATCGGCGAATGCTACGGCATACCGGTATCGGGCGATATCGCCTGTGCGATGGTGGAAGATACGTTCGAACGCTTCGTGGCAGGTGAGGACCCGCATCATATCGAAACCCTGTTTCGACGGGTTTACTCGGCGGGATTCACCCAACGCCCTGACGTTAGCATGATGGGGGTTTTCAGCGGTATCGAAATCGCAATCTGGGATATCCTCGGCAAGGCCCACGAAGAGCCCCTATACCAATTGATCGGTGGTAGGTTCCACGAGCGTATCCGCACCTATACCTACCTGTATCCGAAAAGCCCAGCTGTGGATGGCCGGCCTGGAAGAGACGCACCCGATGTCTACCACGATGGTGACGCCGCCGCAGAGCGTGCGCTTGAATACATCGAAATGGGATTTACCGCGATTAAACAGGACCCAGCCGGGCCTTATAGCTTCCAGGGTGGACGCGAACTCTCGCTACACGAGCTATCGCGATGCGAATACAATGTGCGCTGTATTCGCGAGGCGGTGGGCGATCGTGCCGATATCCTGTTCGGTACCCACGGGCAAATGACCACTTCATCGGCTATCCGGCTGGCAAAGAGAATCGAACCTTACGACCCACTGTGGTTTGAAGAACCCTGTCCACCCGATCAAATGGACGCAATTGGCAAAGTTGCGCTAGCAACCTCGATCCCGATCGCGACCGGCGAAAGATTGACGACCAAAATAGAGTTTCATGCCGCGCTCAAGGCCGGCGTGTCGATCCTGCAACCCGATATCGGGCGCAGTGGCGGAATCTGGGAAACGAAGAAAATTGCGGTCATAGCCGAGCTATACAATGCGCAGATAGCTCCGCATATTTACTGTGGCCCAATCGCGCATGCGGCGGCAGTACACCTGTCGTTCAGCATCCCTAATTTTCTGATTCTGGAAACTATCCAGACCGACTTCCACGATGCGATACTGCATAAACCGTTGGTCTGGGAACGGGGTTATATGCTAGCCCCGACCGGGCCGGGCCTCGGTATCGAGTTGAATGAGCAGGTGATCGAAGATCATCCCTATACCAGCGGTGGCCGATTGCATCTGGAAATGTGCCAGAGCGTGCTAAGCTCGGCAAACGAAAAAATTATCACCGATATCGAGTAGGATTTTATCTTGAAATCAGCCATATTGCAGCGGCTCGAACAACTTAATTGGTCTACCTGGGTGTGGCCCTATACGCGCATTTGAAACCATTTGCCAATATTTGCTATCAAACCAACGAAGCTGTTAAAACTTATCTTTAATAACCGATTCTAACTCACAGGAGAACATCGTGATTGTATTAAAACCCCGTCAACCAGCACCAGAATTAAACGTGGATACCTTACAGGGATCCTGGTCGCTGAACGATCAAAAACCCAAAAATTTTAACATGCTGGTATTTTACCGTGGTCTGCACTGTCCGATTTGTAGCAAGTATATCGGCGAACTGGATAAACTTGCGGAGGATTTCGCTGAGTCGGGCGTGTCGATACTGGCCTTGAGTAGCGATGGTAAAGAGCGGGCACAACAGGCCTACGAAAACTGGGGATTGAAAAAATTAAACCTGGGGTACGATGTTAGCGTCGAACAGGCGCAGGCCTGGGGGTTGCATCGTTCTGCTGGCAGGGGCAAGACTTCGGCCGGTATCGAAGAGCCAGCCGAGTTCAGCGAACCGGGCCTGTTTTTGACGCGGCCCGACAATACTCTTTATTGGGGTCAGATTAGTACGATGCCATTCGCGCGCCCACACTTCCGTGATATCCTGGGCGCACTTGGTTTCGTGCTGGCCAACGATTACCCGGCCAGGGGTGAGCTGGTTTAGGCGGGTTTTTGGATTTTCAGAATATTAAAGGGGCTTGTACTGATAATTCGACTCCCGCAGGGGCGCAAAGACGCAAGGGTATCCTGGGGTTAATCAATTCGAACGTTTTCCCTTTTTCTTTGCGCCTCTGCGAATGCCTCGCCATACTAATCGTTAAATTTGACCATTTAAACAAATGACAACCGGCTGATATCGACTTCATTATTTTCTTCGATCTTCCCCCTGATGTATTCCAGGATCAGACGTGCGTTGAAGCCTCCGTCTGCACTGGTTTGGGTCAAAGTAAAATTATCCAGAATCGAGGAAAAGCATGCCGCGTGATATAGACGAAAAAGCGTTACACGAGCGATTCTCGAAAGGTTACCAGCTAATCAAATCCGATTTGCTGCGGCAGCTAGAGCGCTCTAATTGTGGTTGCGACTACGGAGCTACCAGTTTTACCACTCTCGAACAGGTGTACGAGCTCATTACTAAGCTCAACCTGGAACCGAATAAACGCTTGCTCGAAGTTGGAGCCGGTTCGGGCTGGCCGGGTTTGTATATGGCTAAGGAAACGGGTTGTGACGTCACCTTCACTGACCTGCCTATCGAAGGATTGCAGGTTGCGAAGCAAAGAGCGGCTAAAGATAATCTCACCGACCTGAGCAGAATGGTGGTCGCCAGCGGCTCGGCGCTACCCTTCAGGAATAACTGGTTTCATGCAGTATCGCATTCTGATGTGCTCTGTTGTCTGGTGGATAAACTGTCGGTATTAAAGGCTTGTCGAGAGGTGGTTCACCCGCACGGGGTGATGGTTTTTTCGGTTATTTTAATATCGCCAAACCTCTCGCAGGCCGACTATCGTGAGGCAGCTGAGCTTGGCCCATCGTTTATGGCTTCAGATGATACCTATACTCATTTACTCGGCCAGTCCGGTTGGGATTTGCGTAATCATGTAGACTTGTCTAAACAGTTCATGGAAACCCTGCAAGTAAAGTTGAATAATGAAATTAATCACGCTGACGATCTTAAGCGCCTACTCGGAAAAGTCGAAACCGATATAAGGCTTACTCGTACCCAAGCGTATATCAATGGACTCGAACGAGGCCTGACCCGTCGCGAGTCATTCGAGGTTGTACCCGCGTGAATAAGTACTGTTAATCACAGAAGAAAAATCATCTTACAAAACGCTTCTGTGCTGCTGCTGGCGTCTATTTGCGACGCCGGACTTTGCTATCAGGGCCAGGTTCGAGCTAGCCAGTGGCAACGGCCCTTTTTGTCCTGAATTCCGGTAGTCCTGCTTCAATGCTTCACTCGCTATGCCGGTTTTTATTTCCAAAGATTCCGTCAGGGCTGTGTAAACTAGTTCAAATAATCGCTTCAGTGAAATCTTCCAGCTGCTGCCAGCAAGATCATAAAGGGTATCGCTGAGTAGAAGAAAGCGATGAAAAGGATCGTCGCCTAGAATGACAGGCAGGGTTTCGCGGAAGCGTCCCGAATTGCCGATCATATCCCAGAAACGCGCGAAACGATTGACCCGTTGCATGGTGGCAAAATCGATATCGCGCGTAGCCAAAATATTGTATGGGGCCTGGGGGTTATACCTAAGCTGGTAAGTTTCGGTATGCCGATTTATCGGAGCACCGCGTAGTCGTTTGAGTATTCCAAGCTGGATTTCCTGTGGGTTGAGTGCAACCAGACGGTTGAAACTTTGTGCGAAATTATCCAGCGAGTCGCCTGGCAGGCCGAAGATTAAATCAGCATGAATATGCGCGCCGGTATTAGCGCGCAGCCAACGCATATTTTCGCAGGTTTTCTCGTTATTTTGCTTTCGGCTGATCAGTGCCTGAATATCAGGATCGAAAGTTTGCACGCCGATTTCAAATTGCAATGAATTTTCTGGAAACTGGAGCAATACCGCTTTTAGCCTGTCGGGTAAAATATCCGGAATGACTTCGAAATGCAGGTATAAACCGTCACCGATACGTTCGAGGAAAAATTCCAGAATAGCGACACTGGTGGCGACCTTGAGGTTAAAAGTACGATCGATGAATTTAAAATTTCTCGCGCCACGTTGGTAGAGCTGGTCCATTTCTTTTAGAAAAATATTCAGCTCGAAAGGCATTGAGGTCTTATCCAGCGACGAGAGACAAAATTCACACTTGAAAGGGCAGCCGCGTGAAGCCTCGACATAGATCAGGCGGTTTCGAATATCTTCGTCGGTATAGTACTGGTAAGGGAGCGCCAATTCATCGAGCGGTACGGTTTCCCCGCTGATTATATTGCATTCAGGCCGCTCGTTTGCAAGCAACTGCTCGCAAAGCTTACGCAGACTAATCTCGCCCGGCCCGGTAATCACATAATCAACCTGCTCACAGACTGCAGGCAAATCCTGCGCAAAGCTCACTTCAGGACCACCGACGATAATTGTCACCTGCGGCTCGATCGTCCTGATCAATGCAATCACTTCGCTAGTCTCGTCCACGTTCCATATATAAACGCTAAAACCAATGATTTTTGCTTTTAATTGCAGGAGTTTTTCTGCGATATCGATCGGCCGCTGTTGAATGGTAAATTCCAGCACTAACGCCCGGCGGCGCAATTCACCCAGATTAGCGAACAGGTAACGAAGACCGAAAGCCGAATGCATGTACCGTGCATTTAGCGTGGTGAGTAGAATGTCTGTTGTCATCAAAAGCCGCTGGTCAACAGTCTGAACAAGTTGCAGTAACGAAAGGGATGCATACCGATGAAATCAACCCGGCCAGTCTTCACCCTCGGTATAACGTGTACCTCGATGCCCGCGTTTGGGCAGGGGTGTCGTCAGCCGTTCGCCTGGGGTTTCTACAATAACTAGAATACGTGGTTTGCCGGAATTCGGATTGACTGCACCGGTGATAAATTCCCGAATCTTGAGTCGTCCATGTAATTGATCGCCAAATATCGTATACACGTAATCTCCGACTTTCAACCTGGTCGGATTGGCGCCCGCCATGTGGAACTCATATTCCTTACGACTGCCGTCGTAGAGTGAGTCCAGTGTCTCGACACCGGCTTTGGCGGGAATAGTCTTGGTAATGCCGAAATTCATGGGGCTATTTTGAACTAAATAATTCTTTTGTACCAGCCTGAATCCAGATCGGCGATTTAAACTAATGTCATCCACTGATAAACTATCTGGCGCAAAAAGCTTTCGGGATCGCGAATGAATTACGCTGCATCACACCACACCGTCCGTATTAGTACCAAACGCTTCGAGGTATCGCCCTACGCAGAAAAATACGCCGGCGACGATACGGTTTACGGTATTTACTGCCATCGATTTTACCCGTTCTCCAATGGTGCTGACCCGATAGACCAATACTGGAAACTAAGGCGTGAAGTAATGCTCTACGATGTGCCGGAAAAGCCGCTGGAGATCAAAGGCCCGGATGCGGTTAAGCTGCTCGAGCGCGTATTCGCGCGCCGGATCGATACACTTGGGCACTGGCGTGCGCGATATGCGATTGCCTGTACGCCGAAAGGCGGTATTTTAATGGATGGCGTATTGATTCGCATGGCCGAAGACCACTTTTGGTATGTGCAGGCCGATGGTGAATTTGAATCCTGGCTATGGGCTCATGCGTACGAACTGGACGTTAGCATTCTTGATCCCAAATCCAGGGTATTGCAAATACAGGGCCCCAAATCGATGGAGGTGCTGTATGCGGCTACCAATGGTCAAATGCCTGAAAATTTCGGTTATTTTCACGTGGGTAAATTTAATTTTGGTGGGCAAGAATTGCTAGTCAGTCGTACCGGCTGGACCGGGGAACTGGGTTTTGAGATTTACAGCGAGGGTGCTACCACCGATCATTTAGCGCTTTGGGATCACTTGATGGATGTGGGGGAAGCTTATGGAATGGAGTCTGGCAGTCTGGATTCGATGGGCATACGCAGGCTCGAAGCGGGTATCCTCGACAATGGCACCGATATCGACCCGGCCATGTCGCCTTATCAGGCCGGGTTAGGTGCATTCGTAGAGCTGGATAAGGGGGACTTCGTCGGCTCTAAAGCATTGGCACAGGCCGATCAGGAATGCCTGCTGTTTGGGTTGAGTTGCGACGATGTCATACCCTTCGCGCGGCTGCAGGTATTCAAAGGTGACCAGGTAGTCGGGCGAATGACCGCCGGAGCCTGGACGCCTTATCTTAATAGGGGGATTGGTTTTGTGCGCTTCGATCAGGCTGGGAACTGGCTGGGCAGGGCTTTAAGTCTTTGCGACCGTGATGGTCAGCACCATGGTTGCGAAGTAGTGGAACTGCCGTTTTATGATAAGGAGAAAAAGATACCGAGAGGGCTGGAACTGGCTGATGTTTAGAATTGTGAATGTCCTCGCTAGGCTCCAATCCAATCATTCTACCTCGCCCTCTATGCTTGCGGCGCGCGGATGATATTCATCCATAACCTCAAAAACACGGCAGGCGTCTTCGGGATTATTCTTCTTGAGCGTATCTTCCAGGCAAAAACCCTTTAATTGTCGTGTTGCCTTTCAAATGATTAAGTGAGTATCGGTAGATACTGGCAAGCTTTTCTGCACAGCTTTGAACAAATCCGAAAATACGACCGATGAAGTCTATCAAAAGGGGTGCCAGACTCTCCCCGATGCCGGAGTAAAAAGGCAGCGCCAAAGGCAATACCGAAACGAAATTATTAGGCTCCAGGCTACCAGGTTGCTGCTGGTGATACTTATTCATGATCTGTGCTCCTGATCAGTTGATTCTGAATAAACTAAGGGCACATTGTGGCGCCCCTGCTACGAAGAAACATGATGCTTGTCGGATGAAATTATGATGATTTGGTGATGATTGCGGGGAAAGTGGTTTTTTTGATATAATAATACTTGTTAGGGCATTAAAAACGTGATCTACCAAAACCCAAATTTCTCCCTGGATACCCAACTGTATCTACTAGAACGTATCGGAGAACAGGTCGAGGTGGAGCCTCAGGTGTTCGACCTACTCATTTACCTGATTGAAAATCGTAATCGGGTGGTTGCGCGCGATGAATTGCTGGATCAGCTGTGGAAAGGACGGGTAGTTTCTGAATCTGCCCTGACCGCCAGATTGAAAGCGGCCCGCAAGGCTGTTGGGGACACCGGTAGCACACAAAACATAATTCAAACCATTCATGGTCGAGGCTATCGATTTATTGCTGATATCGCAGAGTTATCGAAAAGCAGACCAGCATCTGAAATTGGCGAAAATCTGGCTTCGCAGCAAACCCTGCCTTTACCCGACAAACCTTCTATAGCGGTTTTGCCTTTTCAGAATTTATCCGATGACCCAAAGCAAGACTACTTTTCCGGCGGCATCACTGAAGACATCATCACCGCTCTGTCGCGGTTCCACGATCTATTTGTTATCGCACGCAATTCGACCCTCGTCTATAGCGGCAAGGCGGTAAATGTGCGCGATGTTGGCCGTGAGCTGGGTGTTCAGTACGTCCTCGAAGGCAGCGTACAGAAAGCCGGAAACCAGGTACGCGTCAGCGCCCAACTGATCGACGCTACCACCGATCATCATCTCTGGGCTGATCGCTACGACCGTGAACTCAAGGATATCTTCGCCGTGCAAGACGAGATCACCGAGACGATCGTATCGACCATCGTCGGCAGGGTAGAGGAAGCCACGTTAGAACGTGCCCGGCGCAAAACCACCGATAATCTGGCGTCCTATGACCATGTGCTGCGGGCAGATGAGAAAATCTACTATTTCACCAGGGAGGAGACTGTTCGCTCAAGGCAGACGTTCTTTAAAGCGATGGAGCTAGACCCACAGTACGCGCGGGCATACTCGGGTGTGGCGATGACCTATATTTCGGATTGGGGGTTCATGTGGGGTGAGTCGCCAGCCGATGATTTGCAGCAGGCCTTTGAATACGCGCAAAAGGCTGTTGCCCTGGACGATGCAGACAACCGGTCGCACGCGGTATTGGCTATTGCGTATGTATTTCGACATGAGTACGCGCAGGCACGGGTACATCAGCAAAAGTCTATCGCACTCAATCCCAACGACGCCGATATTCTTGCACACATGGGTTATTTGCTACCACTGCTCGGCGAGCATGAAGAAGCGGTCGAGTCGGGGGAGAGGGCGATTCGCCTCAATCCTTATTATCCTCGCTGGTATCTTAGTTTTCTGGGTGGGGCCTATTATGCTGCACATCGATATGCGGATGCCATTGCCGCATTTGAGGGAATCCAAAGTTCATTTCCGGATGACCTTGCATGGCTGGCCGCCAGCTATGCTCAGTTGGGTCAGCACGACAAAGCCCGGGCATTAATGTCGGATTATATTAGCTCTGGCGGGACAAAGCCGTGGTGGTCGAATGTACCGGAATCGGAAGCCGAGGTCGAGCGAGATCCAACCGGTTTCTTAAGGTATCTTATCTATATGTATCCTTTCAAGGACCAGGCCGATCTCGACCATCATATCGACGGATTGCGAAAGGCTGGATTGCCCGATTAACTTCCACGGATGTATTCTCATTTTTAATGAATGATCCTACTCATATGGCGCAGGCATTTCATCAGAATCGATACCTGGCACATGGGTAATGCCTGCACGCTGTTTCCAGTCGACCGGGTAGGCCGCATAAAAGATTACGCATTTCTCGTCGCATTCGTATTTGACGTGGTTGTCTTTAGGAACAAACATCAGGTCGCCCGGGTTTAACTCATAGTTAATTTCGTCTACCACCAGGCGAAAGGTGCCCTGAAGGCAGAAAATCAGTTCGTCGCAGGTCAAATCCCAGGGTACCGATATCTGGTTCAGCGCGTTGATTCCACCGCACATGCTTTCACTGTGTTCGATGGTTACAAACGGTTTGATGAAGGTGCCATTAGTCGGCAAGTTGTCGATTCTGTCCTGAATTTCTGAAATCTTGAATACACTGGGTGCGGTCATAGTGTTGCTCCTGGTTAAGATTAGTCAAAGATACCAATATTTTATCCAAGCAACGCTACAATTGCCTGATCGAGAAAGCGCTCGAATTCCGCGTCGTTGCCGGGCGATGCCACACAATGCCCCCAGGGGGACTGGTAAATACGTAGCTCGCTATTTTTAATATGCTCGATTTCGAGTGCATTGTCTTCGGGGCGAAAATATAAATCGCTGTCGCAGACGATGACGATTGTCCTGGCCTCGATTGCGCTTAGTGCGGACTCAAAATTTCCGTTATAGAGTCCATTATTACTGATGTCGCCTTGCTGCCAGGTCCAGAGTTTGCAAAGCAAATCGTTGGCATCCCATTCGAGGTGGTCCTGCTCCCAATCCTGTAACAGGGCTTCTGCACTGTCGAAGCCTTTGAGTTTATACATTTGTTCGCGGTAAAAGGTTTGCGAAAAAGCCCAACCCGCGTACACACGACCGAAGGCCTTAAGACCCTTGACTGGTGGCGACTGATAATTGCCATCGTCGTAAGCCGCATCTGCCTGTAGCGCGGCCTTAACCCCTTCGAGAAATACGATGTTGTGTTCGGCTGTTTTGGCTGAGGCGCAAAACGGCAGAATTGCCTGCACCATGTGCGGGTACTGCGCAGCCCATTGAAAGGACTGGCAACCCGCCATCGACCAGCCCGCGACCAATGCGATTTGAGTAATGCCTAGTGCTTCGGTGAGTAATTGATGTTGTGCCCTGATATTGTCGTACAGGGTCATATTCGGGAATCGAGGGCCGTCAAACGGTGCAGGGGTATTGCTTGGCGACGATGACAGGCCATTGCCGAACAGGTTGACCGAGACGATAAAATGTCTAGCCGGATCGATTGCCCGACCGGCTCCAAAAAAACCTTCGTTGCGGTAATGGCTGCCGGTGTAGTAGGTTGGTAGCACCACGACGTTATTTTTTACCGGGCTTAATTCACCATAGGTTTTATAAGCGAGCTTCGCGTTGGGTAAAATATTGCCCGACTGAAGCTGGAAATCGCCCAGATCGTGGTAGAGGTAATCGAGCGTCATTGATCGAGATCGATTAGTAGAGCCTTAGGTATTCTTTTAATTCCCAGTCAGTCGTTGTCTGGTGGTAGCGCTGCCACTCGTCGAACTTATAGGCGACGAAAGACCTCAACATGGCTTCGCCGAATACCTTTTTGGCGAGATCACTTTCGCGTAGTTGCTCGGTAGCTTCTAACAAGTTTCGTGGTAAAGGGGTCAGTGCTCGTCTTTGTTTTTCTGCTTCATCCATGACGTAAAGGTCTTCATCCAGCGATGGACCCGGGTCGAGTTTGTTTTCTATGCCCTCGACCGATGCAGTGAGCATCATACCGAGTGACAGGTAAGGGTTCATACACATATCGGCCGCACGATTTTCGATAGCGAAACGGCTTTGCGGCATGCGCAACATGGCCGAGCGGTTATTGGTGCCATATACCATGTGCGTCGGTGCCCAGGTATAGGTGCCGCCTTCCAACCCGCTGACCTTGGATACCAGGCCGTTATAGGAATTCACCGTGCTACAGGCTACCGCGGTAATGGCTGCACCGTGCTTGAGAATGCCGCCGAGTGCATGATAAACAGTTTCGCTCCATTTACCGTCTTTACCTTCATAGATATTAATTCCGGGATTATCGACCGCCTGCATTGAGCAATTCATGTGTGCGCCCGAACGCCAGTCACCTGTAGTCGGTTTTGGCATGAAGGTGATAAACATGTCGTGGTTTTTGGCGATTTCCTTTAGCAGGATGCGTAAAAACACCAGCCGGTCGGCCATTTCCAGCACGTTGGTGTAGTGGAAGTCGAGTTCGAACTGGGAATACCCGCCTTCGGCGACCACATCGTGCAGATTCCAGCCGAGGTCTTCGAGAATATCGATCATCTCGCCCAGGAAACCCATCGAGTCGATCGAGAATTCTACATCGTAACCGAAGGCCTGCCGTCGTGGGCGTAGGCCTTCACCCGGCAACGGGTCGTCGTCGAATGCTTTCACCGGTTGACCTTCGTCGTTCCATTGCATGGCGATGAATTCGGGTTCGATACCGGCCATCATCAGGTAGCCTTTATCGGCGGCATCGCGCATCTGGCGTTTGAGCGCCTGACGAGGACACAGATTGTAAGGCTTGCCTTCCCACCACAAATCGGAAAAAACCCAGGCACAGGTGGTGTCCCAGGGGCAGATTACGATGGTGTCGAGGTCGGGTAGTGGAATCTGGTCCGAATCAGCGGGGCCGAGCTCGGGCACAAAGGATATTGAGTGCACGGCAAACTGGGGTCCCTTGCCCATGCACAGTGGTTCGAAATCGCTGATCGGCACCGGTTTGGTTTTAGGGACGCCAAACATGTCGATCCAGCACGACAGAATGTATTTAACGCCGGCGTCTTCGAGTTTCTTTTTCTCTTCTGCCAGGCGCTTTGGATCAGGCAGGGCGTCAGTGAAATTTTCGTAATAAATGCTGCTCATGGAATGGTCCTCCTCGCTACTGTAGAACCTGCCTTTTTAGCAGGAACTGATTTTTAAACATTTCGATACCGGTCATGACTTCGATCTGGTCGATGTCATCGCTACCGAAGCAGTGATTTTCAATAAAGGTCTGAAAGGACTGGCTGGAATCACACACCACTTCGATCAGCAGATCGTAACGACCCGACACCCATAGGACGTAGACGACTTCAGCATAAAGGCTGAGCCTTTCGGCGACTTTACGTGGGGTTGCTGGCGAGGCAACCTTGATACCAATCATCGCATCGGCCTTGTAACGGATTGCCATCGGATCGGTGAGTGCGACAATCTTGAGCGCACCGCTTTGCTTCATCGACTGCACCCGATTACGTATCGTGCCTTCCGATACCTTCAGAGCGGTGGCGATATCCTTATAAGGCAGGCGGCCATCTTCCTGCAGCATCTTGATGATAGCTCGATTTAAATCGTCGTCGGGTGATGCGATAGCGCGAGGTTTGGGTACTAATGCAGCTTGTCGAGGTGACATAATTATTACTGTATGGATAATATTTGGCTACTATTATTGTAGAATACTACTGTTTTAGCAATAAAATATAATGAAAACGTAATATCAGGCAATAATGACTACGAATACCAAAATAATTGTGATAATTTACTCGTTCGTACTATGAGTAACTGGGGGAGTTAAGATCATGCGACAGGTTCTGGATGCCTCGATTCTGAAAGATTTCGAAAATCCCTTCGGGCTTAAACACGGCTTACCCGGGGTGGCTTACGTGAGCGATGAGTTCTGGCGTTACGAAAATGACAACCTGTTCGGCAGGCATTGGGTGTTTGTCGCGTTTGCACATCAGTTAGCCGATTCAGGTGACGTAGCCCCTGTCTCGGTGGGTGGTCAGTCAGTGCTCCTGGTGCGTGACGAAGCGAATGAAATAAATGCGTTTTACAATGTCTGTCGTCACCGCAATCTTCAATTGATCGACGAAACCGGTAATTGCGGTCGTCTGATTCGCTGTCCTTATCACAGCTGGAGCTACGACCTCTGCGGCAATTTAAAAAATGCCCCCTATTTTGGCGGCGAGGCGAATGCGTTACCGCCAGATTTCGAACTGGAAGACCATGGTTTGATGCCGGTGAAATGTGCGGTGTGGCACGATTGGGTTTTTGTAAACCTGGATGCGGAGGCCCCGGATTTTGAGAATTTTCTGCAACCGATATTAAACCAGCTAGGCGATAACGATGTCGCTGACTACCTGCCGGTCGCCACGATCGAGTTTGGTGAAGTAAAATCCAACTGGAAGCTATTAATGGAAAATTTCATCGAACCTTACCATGTCCAGTTTGTACACAAGGCCACCACCAGCCAGCCGCTACAGGACCACTACCCAATCATCGATAAACATTGCCTCGGTAGTGCGGTCGATTTGAGCGAAGATCAGGTAGCGTCCGCGGGTGAAGGTACGCTCGGCGTTACCTCGCATTATCTGACCCTGTTTCCCAATTTCGTGTTGGGGACTTACCAACCCGACCAGCTTGGGGTGCACTTAAATATTCCGCTGAGCGCAGGAGTCACTGTGCAGCGACGGGTGATCTATGCGCACAAGGATGCCGTTTATTCCGAACAGAAAATTCAGCAAATTAAAGACCTGTGGCATAGCGTACACCTCGAAGATCATGCAATATGTGAACGCCTTCAAGCCGGTCGACACTCGGCCATGGCTGCGCAGGGTGGCGTGCTATCACCACACTGGGAGACCAGCGTGAGAGTGTTTCAGGAACTGGTCGCTGCTGCGATTCGACCGAGCCTGCAAAAATAGAGAGGTTTAAAATGAGCGAAACAAACACGATGCCGGATTTTCGTCTGGATCACACCATGATCCGTGTATTCGATCAGGATAAAACGATGGATTTTTATACCCGGATTCTGGGTATGAAAATATTGCGCCAAACCGAGTATCCAGACGGTCGATTTACCAATACTTTCGTCGGTTACCAGGGAGAAGACGATGGCACTTCGATCGAGATGACTTACAACTGGGATCAGAAAGAACCCTACGACATGGGCAATGCCTGGGGGCATTTCGCACTCAAGGTTTCCGATGTATACGCCACCGCTAAGTATCTGAAGTCACAGGGCGTTGAGTTCACCCGTGAGCCTGGCCCGATGAATGCAGGTACGCGAATCATCGCGTTTTTCAGGGATCCGAATGGGTATGTAATTGAGTTGAATGAACCTCTAGGGCAGGATAGTTAGTATGTTACCCTCACCCTCACAACCCTCACCCTAACCCTCTCCCAGAGGGAGAGGGGGTAGTAGAGTTCCCTCTCCCAGAGGGAGAGGGGTAGTAGAGTTCCCTCTCCCAGAGGGAGAGGGGGTAGTAGAGTTCCCTCTCCCAGAGGGAGAGGGGGTAGTAGAGTTCCCTCTCCCTCTGGGAGAGGGTTAGGGTGAGGGTACAGTAATAATTTGGAAAATATAAAGGAAACGATATGGACATCAAACAAAAAGCAAGACAACTGCGCGAACACTCCACCGATGCAGAAAAACTACTCTGGCACCATTTACGAAACCGTCGATTGAATGGGTGGAAATTTCGTAGACAATTTCCTGTGGGAAAATACATTGTGGATTTTGTATGCCAGGAATTAAAACTGATAATTGAGATAGATGGCGGTCAACATGCTGATCAGATTACTTATGATTTGGAGCGGACCAGGATTTTAAATTCGAAAAGGTATCAGGTGGTCAGGTATTGGAATAATGAGGTGCTGGGAAATCTTACAGGTGTTCTGGAATCCCTCACCCTAACCCTCGCGAGGCGTCGCACCGCCCAGAGGGAGAGGGCATATGTCCATGGATGGACAGTAGTAGAGCAATGCAGGAGCAATTGCCGAGGGGTGAGGGGAGAATAAATTAACCTGCTATTCCTTAGTTAGCTCTGCCAGACACACATCAATAATATCCATGCCCTCGTTAATCAACTCATCGCTGATATTTAGAGCAGGCAAGTACCGAATCACGTTTCCACGCGAGCCACATGCGAGTAGAACCAGGCCTTTTTCGCAGGCTTTTACCAGCATGGCTTTAGTGAGGTCCGCATCAGGCTGCTCGGCATCGCCGTTTTTCACCAACTCCATCGCCATCATCGCGCCGTGGCTGGTACGTAGGTGGCCGATTATCTTAGGATGTTTAGACTGCAACGCTTCGAGTCGTGAGCCAAAGGTTTCGCCCACGCGATTAGCCGAGTCGACCAAATTTTCTTCTTCGATAACATCTATCATCGCCAGCGCGGCGACGCACCCAAGCGGTGAGCCGGCATAAGTACCGCCCAGCCCGCCGGGTAAAGGTGAGTCCATAATCTCTGCCTTCCCCACTACTGCGGCAATCGGAAAACCATTCGCCATGCCCTTGGCGACCGTGAGCAGGTCTGGTTCGATACCGGCATATTCGGAGCAAAACATTTTCCCGGTTCGCGCGAATCCGGTCTGGATTTCATCACAGATCAGGACGATTCCATGTTCGTCACATAACGCGCGCAATGCCTGTAAAAATTCTACGGGCGCCGGGTAAAAACCACCTTCACCCTGTACTGGTTCGACGATAATTGCTGCCACGTCGCTGGGGGCAATATCGACCTCGAACAGATTGTCGAGCGCCTTTAATGATTCATCGATCGAGACGCCGTGGTATTCGATTGGAAAAGGAGCGTGGTAGAGTTCCGCCGGAAATGGGCCAAACAGGTTCTTGTAAGGCGTGATTTTACCGGTCAGCCCCATTGCCAGCATGGTGCGACCGTGGAAGCCACCGCTAAACGCGATGACGCCGCGGCGGCCGGTGTAGGCGCGAGCAATCTTAATGGTATTTTCGACAGCTTCCGCACCGGTGGTGACGAAGATCGTTTTTTTCTTCGACGCTCCGGGAGCCAGTTCATTGAGCTTTTCTGCGAGTCGTACCGAACTATCAT
>JADFJT010000152.1 GCA_022566015.1 Pseudomonadota bacterium
TATTTTCCTTTAATCATCTCTTATTCACTTATTCATCAATTCTATCTACAGGAGTGTACCCAATCGGAGAAGGATAAACGATCTATTATGGGGACAGTATACTTAAAGTGATGACTACTTCTACCGGATGCTGGGGCACATATACAAGCCCCAATGTTGCAGCACCGAGGGTGATGCTATGCGCGAGGGTGAAAGCGGTAATAGTGATGACTAGTCGGCGCGTACTGTTAACGATCAATAACAGCGCAAATACAGACAACAGGTGATCAACACATTTTATAATATGTTCTGTGCCTTGCCCGAAGTAAGTTACTTTGGTGATGGCCTGTTTGGTATTTCTGCCTAACAACGTGTAAATGCCGATACTGTTGAAAAACTCGAAAAAACAGAGAGCTGTTTTTCTGCAGAAAACCAAAGCAATTTGAAATTCTTATAGCTAATTAGCATGTAAGCTCACCAGTAGCTTTGTCGGAAGAGATCGGTAGTTATATGTCTCTCCCCGTGTATTAAAATTTATAAATCGCTACAGTGTAAATAAATATACTGTCTAGAAAAATTTGGAGTTTTTCAACAGTATCTGCCTCAAGCAGATCCTGAAACCGCCATCAATATAACACCTGACAATGAAGGGCTGGTGACCTCGGGTAATACCAGATAAACGAAGCCGCCAAATGCCCTGTAGCGGGTACATCCAGTGCAAACACGAGGGGCGCGATATTGCTACAGATTCCCAGTAATATTTTTGGCATTGATTGCCAATCGACAATGCCATCACCTAACTGGAGAAACAACATTGACAGCCCCGGATACTAATATGAAAATGCTCGTCCTGGCATTATTAGCGTATCGATTACCGCCTGCGCCACCAAACCGATTGGTGAGTGGCGGGACACGAACTTTGCTGGTGAGTTGGACAATATCCTGATCATCGGGGCCTACGACCGGATAACCCAGCGCCGTGAATTCGGAGATAAATTTGTGGAAGAACTTGCAAACCTCGAAGTCAGCGCAGTACCCAGATATAGGTTAATTACAACCGACCTGGTACTGTCGCGAAATACTATCGCGGCTGCGATCGAGGGCCAGAACCTGGATCAAAAACGGCACAGGGCGAAAGCACATAGAATAGTGTCTGGATTATTTTTTTGAATCAAGTATGACTCATCAAGATTGTTAGTTAAGATTGTTCGGAAATAAGCTGAAGCCGGCTAATTGGCATCCATGAAACAACACCCTGGTTTAACAGGCACATTATTAGCAATAATCTTGCTGCTTCCTGCCGGTTCATGCGTTGCCGATTTAATCGTGCGTGAACTGGGTCGTGAAAACGGCGAGCCCTATCCCTATGTATTCCCTTACGGCTTTGCCTCCGAGGCGATGGGGTTTGTAGTCGGCGCCGTCGGCGGGATCAGCGGCCTGCCGCAGGAGCAGAACAGCTTTATCGCCACCGTGTTGACTAGCGATGAGGGCGCCAACGCAATCTATGCCTATTTCAACAATTACCAGTTTTCAAAGAGTCCCCGACTGTTTCTCGACGTCAGCATCGGGCTTGGCGATTTTCCGCAGCAACGCGCCTATCTCGACCTGGCTCCACCCGTTAGCGCGATTCCCGCGGGTAGCAATGATTCTGCGGCCGATAATTATTTCGATGCGAAGGGGTTTTCCAACTGGATAGAGTTTGATTTCAGATACGTGGTGGATATCGGCAATGCTAAATACAACCCGGTAAATATATATACACTCAGCAATGGATTACTAGTGGGCGGCGCCAGCGGCGGTGAAGTTTTCAACCCGTATAAATCGGGCCGAAGTTATATCCAGGCATCGCTGTTTCGTCATAACCGCGATTATGAAGTTAATTCTTCTTCCCCGTTGTCGGCCACCGGCATCGGGCTTTCGTTTAAATACAACAATACCGATTTCCCGATAAACCCCAGTAAAGGCAGTATTATCAAAATCGGTTTTAAGCATGACCCGGGGCTCAACAATAATCAAAGCTGGACGCTAGGCAAACTCGAGCTCAGTAAATTTTTTAATTTGCCCAAAGGTGAAAATGCCGAACAACGGGTAATCGCGTTGAATGTCTGGGCGGCGCATACCTTCAGCGATACCCTCCCTCCGCACTATTTTGGGGTCACACTCGGCGGCTTATACCGCCTGCGCGCCTACCCGATTGAACGATTTCATGATAAAAGTGCAATTTATTATTCGGCGGAATATCGAGTGATCCCAAAATCCGACTTACTGCGTAGACTTACATTTCTCGATTTTGTCAAATTGCAGTGGTGGGAAGTAGCCTTTTTTGTCGAATTTGGCCGGGTCGCGCCCTCCTGGGATTTTAAAGAGTTGCACGATTCAATGAAACGCGATTTTGGTCTGAGCCTGCGCGTAATGGCCAATCACGATATCGGCCGTTTCGATATCGTATGGTCGGAAGAAGGCACCGCGGCCTGGTTAATGTATGGACATCCATTCTGATTTGTGTCTGGCGATTCTTTCGCAAAGCTTGTGCCAAAAGGGTACAGCGGGGTTCATTCGCGCCTGTAAAACTGCAACAGAGGCAATTGGTTGTCACAGTGCCCAGCGTGCAAGGACCAGCCCCACATGGTCCGTAACGCCATTGTAGGCTGGTATAAACATCATGCGGAATTGAATTTACTGATTTATCGACGTATTGATATTGTGAGGTGCTGGATACTCAAGACTGTCAACACCATACAACACTGAATCAGTTGAAAATCAATGACTTATGAATGGCAGGGGAGGGCACTGATGTTGCCGTTTATTGACGTTTATTGCCCCTTGGAGGACTAAATTTGGCACCTTGTTTGAGAGTGTTCGGCGGCTTTGCTCAGGCTACCCAGTTCGGCAACGTGAACAAAAGTCTTCAGTTGTTTGAGGTTCACTGTGGTATCAAATAATATTATATCTTATTATAATTTTTCTATTTCTAGTATACATCAGTCACTGATACGCTCCCATACTTTGTTTTAACCAACGCATTAAATCGAGAGTGTAACTATGCTTCATCATGCGCTTCACGACACCAGCCCGATTGACTGGAAAACCCTGGTTTACGACGTCCTGAAAGACTTTGATATCAAACATCTAGCCTATGTGCCTGATGCCGGGCACTCGACTTGTTCGAAGCAGACAGTGATGTGACCTCGGTCGTTCTAACCACCGAAGAAGAAGGTATCGGGTATTTATCGGGTGCCTGGCTGGGGGGTCAACGCGGTGCTTTGTTATTGCAATCAAGCGGCGTTGGCAACTGTATCAATACACTCGCCCTTCAAAACTGTTCGCGCTTTCCACTGTTAATGATTGTTACCATGCGAGGTGACTGGGCCGAGTTTAACCAGTGGCAAATCCCAATAGGGCAGGCCACAGAAGCAGCCTTGAATTTAATGGCTGTGATCACCTGGAGAGCCGAGCGGCCTGGAGAGGTGGAAGAATTACTGCGAGGTGCAGCGACGATGGCATTTGAAGGCGATCAGGCTTGTGCGGTACTGCTGGGTCAGCGACTCATCGGCAAAAAAAGTTGGTAAAAACAATAAAAAATTGAACTTGATCTTGCAGCAGATAATTATGAATTTTCGCTTTATGCCAAAGCCCGGTACAACCTCACATTTGTTCGCCTTTGCCCTGTACTCACACAATTGTTTTTTGAACTCCCATAACACGAATGAAAGCGCACATCGTACTTGCTAATCCAGAACCAAAATCCTATAACGCGAACCTGGCCAGACTTGCTAGCGATTCGCTTTCAAAAAGGGGCTGGTCCGTGACTATAAGCGATTTGTACGATATGGAATTTGACCCTTGTGAAAGGCCGAGTCACTACATTCAATGTAACTGAAGGCGAAAGATTTGATGTTCAGTCAGCTCAAAGGGCTGCTTCAAAATCCGGCGATGTTCCATCCATTGTCATGCAGGAAATACAAAGAATGGAAGAATCGAATTTAGTAATCTTCCAGTACCCTATGTGGTGGCATTTACCACCAGCAATGCTTAAAGGATGGTTTGACCGTGTGTTGGTGTACGGAGAGGTGTACGCAAGCACAAAACGCTTTGAAAATGGCCGATTTGCAAACAAGCAAGCGTTAGTATCGGCCACTGTTGGAACCAGCCCCGAGACATATCATCACAATGGTAGAAGTGGTGATATTGATCTCATGCTATGGCCGATTCACTTCTCAATCGCCTACGTTGGTTTTGACGTACTAACGCCTCACATTGCCTATGGAGTCGAAGCAGGATTGCGTTACTCGAGTGACAAGGAGGTAACGCAGCGTCTTAGAGATATCGAAACGAATTATTCGCAGCGACTTCAGAATATTGAAAACGAAACTGCCATCCCTTTCAACAAAATGAGTGAATGGGGTGATGACGGTCACCTCAAGGCATCAGCACCTGTCTACACTCCATTCATCAGGCATAAGAAAAATCTCGAATTGTAATCAACAGTATGGGAAATAGCGGATTTGGGCGGGTACTGCTATTAACAGAAAACGGCTGACCGGCTGCAACGGAGTTACCGAGAGTCAGTCTACCATCATACACCGAGCGTCTGCTGTAGGAGGCGAAAGATATCCGATGAATTATCAGGTTCAAAATTTTAAAGTAAATTGACATGACACATAAAGTATTAAATCGAAGAAAGGTCGTTGCTGAATTACTCGATGACCGCGGAAACCTGATCGTCGTTACCGGTCTCGGTTCTGCTACCTATGACGTGATGGCGGCTGGCGATCACGATCGAAATTATTATCTGTGGGCTGCGATGGGCAGCGCCGCAATGGTTGGATTGGGGCTTGCGATGTCAAGGCCGCAAGACAGCGTGTTGGTGGTAACCGGCGATGGAGAAATGTTAATGGGAATGGGTGCGCTCGCAACCATTGCGGTTCAGGCCCCAAAGAACCTCACCATTGCAGTGCTGGATAATGGGCACTACGGTGAAACCGGCATGCAACGCAGCCATACTGGTTTTGGCGTTGAACTGGATCAGGTAGCTAAAAGCGTTAATTTCGACTGGACCGCACGAGTCACCGATATGAATGCGGTGCGGGGTCTTCGTCAGCGAATTCATGCAAACAGTGGGCTGAACTTTGCCACGATCAAAATCGATACTACGGAAGAAGCGCGTGTTTTACCTTCTCGCGATGGTGTCTACATCAAAAACCGCGTTAGAGCGGCGTT
>JADFJT010000055.1 GCA_022566015.1 Pseudomonadota bacterium
ATCGGTTGGTATCGATTGCCTTATCAGGCCCTACCATGTATTCCCACCACCCCGGTGATGAATCCCGCTCTGAGGAGGCTGCATGCGCACTGGGAGAAAGGCCGGTGAATATCAATATGGCGTTATCTGCACCAGAAGACAATTCTCCCCAGGATTCGTAAGCAATGGTTACTTCTGGTAATCGCCCACCTCGTCGCATCGGAAAACCGCTGGCATCGAGATGGTTTAATTGGACTAGTTGGGTGGCTTTGGTGGTGAAGCTGTACGCATTTTCTTCATCTGCCATATTTAAAGAATCTCTATATCTTTCAATCTCTAGATTTCGAGCATTCTTTGCAGTGCAGTTCGGGCATTATTTGCTACATCTTCAGCGACCGACACCTGATTGACCACATGGCCTGCGACCAGGTTTTCCAGTACCCAGGCCAGGTGCTGGGGGTCAACTCTAAACATGGTCGAACACATGCAAACCATTGGCGACATAAACTGCACGGTCTTATTATCTTTCGCCAGGGTCTGATGTAATCGATTGACCAGGTTTAACTCGGTACCTACTAACCAGTGACTGCCTGGTTCCGAATCGGTGATCGTTTTGATGATGTATTCGGTGGAACCTACATAATCGGAGAGCTGGCATACCTCGTAACTTGCTTCAGGGTGAGAAATGACCTTGCCATCGGGTACTTCACGTTTAAAATTTTCGATATGCTCGGGTTTGAACATTTGATGTACCGAGCAAAATCCCTTCCACAATATCATTTTAGCCTGTCGGATTTGCTCGGTTTCGAGTCCTCCCATGGGCTGGTCGTAGTCCCAGATAACCATATCTTCAAGAGGAATTCCCATTTTCACCCCGGTATTTCTGCCGAGATGCTGGTCTGGAAAGAAAAGTACTTTTTCGCGCCGAGAAAACGACCAGTCGAGGATTTTTTGGGCGTTGGTCGAAGTGCACACAATACCACCATGACTACCACAAAATGATTTCAAATCGGCTGCCGAGTTAATATAAGTTACCGGTGTGATACATTCATCTGCGTCGAGTACGCTTGAAAGCTCCGCCCAGGCTCGTTCTACCTGTTCAAGATTGGCCATATCCGCCATAGCACAGCCGGCCGACAAGTCTGGTATTATCGAGATCTGATCGGGTCGGGAAATAATATCGGCTACTTCCGCCATAAAATGCACACCGCAAAACACGATATACTCGGCCTCGGAATTCGCTGCTTCGCGCGATAACTTAAGTGAATCGCCGGAATAATCGGCGTGTTTGAAAACTTCGTCCCGCTGATAATGGTGTCCCAGAATTACGACGCGGTTTCCCAGGGCCTGTTTGGCCTTGATAATGCGTTTATCGCAATCCCTATCGTCCAGTGAGGCGTAAGGCTGAAGGTCTAGTGCCGTAGCTGACATGATCGACTCTACTCTTATGTTGAAATCAAAATATTAGCACTTGTTAATCTTCCTGCCAATCAGCTCTGTGGTTTTCTAAGCCGAATCGACAAATCCTTAAGTTGTTGCTCACTCACCGCTGCAGGCGCACTAGTTAATAAACAGGCCGCCGTCTGGGTTTTGGGAAAGGCCATTACCTCACGAATAGAATTTGCGCCCGCCATTAACATCACCAACCGGTCCAGGCCAAAGGCAATACCACCGTGCGGTGGGCAACCGTAGTTAAGCGCAGTGAGCAGAAAACCAAACTTCTCTTCTGCTTCCTGTTGGTCGATTCCAAGCAGTTTTAACACCCGTAGCTGCATCTCCCGATTATGGATACGAATCGAACCACCGCCCAACTCCGTACCATTGAGTACTAAATCGTAGGCTCTCGAGAGCATTTTGCCCGGGTTTGCCTCCAGCTCGTCTGGATTTTCGGTACTCGGAGCCGTAAATGGATGGTGTAGCGCATTCCATCGATTCTCGAGCGCATCGTGCTCGAACATCGGAAAGTCAACCACCCAGAGAAATCGCCACCCTTCTTCTACCAGATCTAAGTCCTGTGCGATTTTAACCCGCAATGCACCGAGCGAGTCATTCACGATACTGGCCCTGTCAGCGCCAAAGAAAATCAAATCACCGCTTCGTGCCTTGGTTCGACGCAGAATTTCCGAAATCGCTTCGTCGGGCATAAATTTCAGGATTGGTGACTGTAGCCCGTCCCGTCCCTGATCGATATCGTTGCATTTAATATAAGCGAGTCCTTTGGCGCCGTAGCGACCAACATACTCGGTATACACATCGATTTCTTTACGTGTTAATGCATTGCCACCGGGAATACATAATGCGGCTACTCTACCTTGCGGGTCATTGGCCGGGCCTGAAAAAACCTTGAATTCGACCCCCGCAAGCAAATCTGATACCGTGACCAGTTCCAGAGCAATACGCAAATCAGGCTTGTCCGAGCCAAATCGCTCTTTCGCCTCGGCATAGCTGATACGTTGGAACTGGGCATCGACGTTTACATCCATAACCGACTGGAACAGTCCACGCATCATTTCTTCCATCATCGACATAATGTCGTCTTCCTGCATGAAAGAGGTTTCAATATCGAGCTGGGTAAATTCGGGTTGACGATCGGCACGCAAATCTTCGTCTCGAAAACAGCGTACGATCTGATAATAGCGATCCATGCCGGACATCATTAATAGTTGCTTGAACAGCTGGGGCGACTGGGGCAGGGCAAAAAAAGCACCACTATGGGTTCGACTAGGCACCAGGTAATCGCGAGCACCTTCTGGCGTCGCCCGGGTCAGCATCGGAGTTTCTATATCCATAAATTCGTGATCTTCAAGCCAGTTTCGTAAGAACCGCGTCACCCGTGCGCGCAACCGCAATCGATATTGCATGTCCGGCCTGCGTAAATCGATATAACGGTATTTGAGGCGAAGATCTTCGTGTACGTCATCGTCATCGAGTTGAAACGGCGGCGTTTCGGAAATATTCAGTATTTGCAGGCCATGCGCTAGCAACTCGACTTCACCGGTAGGCATATTGAGATTTGCGGTACCCTCGGGTCGAATTCTTAGCTTTCCTTCGACCATTAGCACAAATTCATTGCGTAATCTCTCCGCATCGGCAAATATTTCCTTATCGTCTGGATCGAACACTACCTGCAATATACCTTTCTTGTCGCGCAGATCGACAAAAATAACACCACCATGGTCACGACGACGATTAACCCAGCCACAAACTGTTACTTCCTGGTCGATTTGCATCTCGGTGAGTTCACCGCAGTAATGCGTTCGCATAAATTATTATTCCAAATGTTAAAAGTGGGAGCCTTAAACCTTCGACTGTGCAGGCGCTATTGCCTGCTATGCAGTGGCGTCTTTTTTCGCCGAATTATCTTTTTTCGCCGAATTATCTTTTTTCGCCGAATTATCTTTTTTGTCAGATTCGTCCTTTTTGGGCGCTGATTCTTTTTTCTTAGTGTCAGAATCTACCAGATTTTTTTGTCCTGATGATTTGAAATCGGTTTCATACCAGCCCGAACCGCTGAGCCTGAAAACTGCTGCCGAAATCTTTTTCTTTAACGAATCCTGCCCGCAGGCCGGGCACTCGCTAAGTGGAGCATCGCTCATTTTTTGCAATGCTTCATGGGCGTGATCACATTCCTGGCAAATATATTCGTATATGGGCATCATTTATTTCCGTGAGAATCGCGTTCGTATGCGTCCTCGTTCTAAAGGGATCGGGGTCACTAAAAAGGCACGGGATTCTATAACAGTATCGCGTATTTTCCAATATCCAGTATGTTTCTAGAGCGCATTAAAACCCAAAATATCCGATGTAATTAGCTTCCAGATCAAATATTAACCACGCCCGGCCATATCGCCCATAAAAAAGAGCCACCAGCACTTCGGTTTGGTCCCTGTTATTTTCCTTCAACCACTGCTGATAATGATCATTCTGTCCAAAATCTTCGATCAGAGCGAGGAAGTTTGCCTGGCGGCTTTTTAGTGCAGAAATCAATCCCGACCTTGGTTGATAAAGCTGAATTTGCGCGTGTTCATTTATCTTTTGTTCAAACTTGATACGCATGATTTCGTCAAGAACCGCTCTCTCCAGGGGTACGTCGGCATAAATAATTGGAGGCGTTTCATCACTAAAGTATTTTAACTCATCGAGCGACTCGAGTTGATCCCCATAGTCTGCTTCCACCGCTGGAATGATAAAATCACCATACAAAACCACCGCAACTGGCCTTTGCTCGTAGGTTGTAACCACACCGTATATCAGCGCACCTATTTGTATGGTTACGATGACTAGCAGGTTCAAAAAATAATTCCTTGCGCGATTTAGCAAGATCAAAAATCAGGAAAGTAATAATCGGGCCGAGCGCAAGATCGACCGCCGCGACAATACGAATGCCCTGCCAGCCGCCATCAATCGAAAAATAAGGCTGTGGATACCAGACATAAATAATCTGGTAGGCTAAAATGAAAAAAATGACCAGACTCATGCTGAGATGGATTCCAGTCGCTTTCAATTTGGTTTTTAAAAGCGCTTTGCTAAATATCATTAAAGGCTATCTCTACTGTTATAGTTCGCGTATTCGCTGATAGGTTACCGGAGACCTAATATTAGTTCCAAACCACCACCTTTCAAGCTTAAAACCAGACACGCTGAATTCTCGATCACGCAAAACGCGAATCAGCTAGAATTACGCGCCAGCGCCAATGCCCTGCATAGTGTGATTAACCTGGATTCGCCCGCGAAACTGGCATTAAAAAATCTCGAATACCTGGCGGGAATATTATTATTCATACCTGAACCTGAAAATATATTATTACTGGGTACGGGCGGTGGTTCACTGGTGCACTTCTTATGCTTTCATTATCCTAATAGCCATTTGAGCGCGGTAGACATCGATGCGGACCTGGTAAAAATTATGCACCAAAAAATGTTGCTGCCGAAGGCCAACTCACTCCTGGCCTATGTGATCGATGACGCCGACCACTACCTGAGGACTTGCACGAAACGATTCGATTTAATTCTGGTCGATATCTTTGCTGGAACTCAGTCCCCAGGTTGGTTACTAGAACTACCGAGTATGAGTCAATTTTACACTTTACTATCCGATCAGGGCGCTATCGCCTACAACCTGCTGATCGAGAGCGAACATTCGTTCCAATTGTTTCATCGATATTTGAAACAGGTTTTTAATCACAAATCTCTACTATTTCCAGTCGGGGGATTCGATAACACCGTCGCCTATGGTTTGCGCTATCAGACTGCTCAACGCGATATGCCCTGGTATACGCAGCAAGCTTTGACTCTGGGTGAATCGCACGACATTGACTATATGGCTGTGCTTTCGGCGATATATGATGCAAATTCAACGACTAAGTTGGGTTTGATCTAAGGGCACCTCGAAAATGCGCTTTTTCTACGATAGCCGCGTCAGCACCGTACTCAAATCCTCATGTATTATTCATACACTCCGGTTTTCCGTGCGGGGCTTCCTCGCTCTTATTGCCATGGAAGGCATGTATGCAGGCATTGCAGGAGCAAAAGCCTGCCGCAGAAAAATCACTATTTTCGAGACACCCTTGAAGCTAATTTATCAATTGCTCACTGGTTTTTGCCGCCACCTTTACACCGGGGTGAATCGGTTACCTTACCAGTGTGAGCTAACCACTCTTCGGGTGTCAGCGCATGTAATGCCAGGGCGTGAATTTGCTGCATTTCCTGTGCCAACGTGCTATTCACCATGCGATGGCGTTTGATCAACATTAAGTTACTGAAATCGTCGCTCACGATAGTGACCTTAAAATGTGATTCGGATTCGGGCGCAACATTGTGCATGTGACTTTCATTGGCAACTTCCAGGTATTCGATTTGGAACTTGTCCTGTAATTTAGCTTCAATCGTTTGTTGAATGGTCATCAGGTTGTTGCCGGAGTTAGTAAAGTGTTCATTATAACTTATTCAACGTGGCTTTAATTGCATCACGAGCTTTATCCATCGTTTGAATACGGTTTTTTGCTTCTACCGCCATCATTTTCTGTATCAACAAACTGACAGGCATACCCACCGATTCTCTCACTTCGTGGGGTGGCTTCGCGTTTCCTTCGAGATGCTGAAACAAAATTGCCATAGGCTCACCCTTGTAAGGTAAGGTACCAGTAAGCATCGTGTAAGCAATAACCCCCAAAGCGTAGATATCGCACCGTTCCTCGGCTTCCAGGCCCTTGGCTCGTTCGGGAGATATGTAGGCTGGCGTACCGATTATCGATCCGGTTTTGGTCAATGTCGAATCGGTATTGGTAGAAGCCGAAGCGATGCCGAAATCGACAATTTTAACCAGCCCGTCTTCATTCATTAGTATATTACTCGGTTTCAAATCACGGTGAATCACATTTTGCTTATGCGCGGCAGCCATGCCATCGCAGGCCTGGTAAAGGATTTCGAGTCCTTCTTTAACCTCAAAATATTTTTTCTGCTTGAGCAGTTCATCGATTCCACGACTCTCGAAAAATTCCATCGATATCGCGCATAGATTATCCTTGATCAATAAGTCGTGGATGCGGATGACATTTGGGTGGGTCACCATCCTGGAGTATTTTACTTCGCGTAAAAACCTTTCTCGCGAAGCGCCGTCTGCGGTCAACTCTGGATGCATGAACTTCAATATTAATGGCTCGCCAACCATTTCATCTTCGGCGAGCATTACCCGCCCCATCGCACCTCGACCAACCTCACCTTTGATACGAAACCGATCCATCCAGTAGTCGCCGTCTTTTAGTTCATCAATGTTCAGGAAGCTGACCACCTGAGTGGCCGCGACGGGGGCGATGTTCGCCTGATTTATCCCCTCTGCCTCTGCCTGATCGATCTTGATCAAACTGGTTTCAAAAATTTTCTGGTCTAAATCAAGATTGCTTAACCCGAAATCTTTGGTGAGTTTGCTTATCACCTGTCCGGCAGTATCTCGCACAGTAATCTGGAGATTCGGCACTGCCTTTAAAATCAAATCCCGAATTTTCTTGGCATGTTTTTCATTCGTCAACTGGGCGATAGTCCCCAGCGCTTCACGCTGTATTAGTGCTTCAGGCATGGCCAGGCACTTCAAAGCAATTTCCAAACCCTTGGCTTGCCCAATTTGGCTGACCGCCTTTAACGCCGCTACCGCCGATTCGGGCCTTTTCTGAATGACCAGCTTCAACAATCCAAGTGCTTCTCGGTTGCCCATAGCGCCTATCGATGCGATCGCCTTTTCTCGCACCTGCCAGTTATGATGTAACGCCGTATCGTTGAACATTGTGAGATCGTCCGGATCTGATTGTAACGCCGCGAGCTGTTGAGCGGTACCGCTGATATAGTCGTTTTTGTGATCAACTAACTCCTGCGCGGTCTGGAAAAACCGATCATTTCCTAACTTCATCAAACATTTGACTGCCTGTTCCTTACCCCACCATTCCTGCTGGTCCAGCCTTTGTAAAAATCTCTCCAATCCTTCCTTAGTAGCGAACTTAACCACAATTTTGCCAAAAATATCTCGTAATTCGTCTGATTTGCCAGTAGTCCAGGGCGCAAGCTTTGGGACCAGATCGGCATTGGCCTGTTTACTGACTATTTCCAGTGCCATTTCACGTTCAATTTCGGACATGGTATCGATAAAAGGGAGTACGACCGACGCATCAAATTTGACTGGCATAGCAATCAGCGCTTTTAGCGCTTCGATCACTATCGCTTTATTTTTATCGGTCAAAAACTTGCAAATAACTGTTGCTACATCCGACTGTTCCAGGTTGCCGAAATAACGCAACAACTTAATTTTAATATCCGGGCTTTCGATCAAATCTGGCTCTATATGTAGCGAACTTAAATCGAGTGTCTGCTCCGACTCTGCCGCAATCTGCAACAGTCGAGTGGCACTGGTTTTATCCAGTTTAAGCGCGTTATTTATCAGCTGTTCCGGCTTCAATGCATTTTTTTGAGAACTGAGAATATCGATAATTTCAGTTCTGGAGACATTGGTATCTTGCAGGCGTTTAAACAGCCGGCCAAGATTAATATTTGAAGATTGCGACAAAATTCCGGCGGCAGCGGCACGAATATTCGTTGTATCATTCTCCAGCATATCGAGGAAAGCTTCCTTCTTTATTCCCTCTGCATATTCGAGGCAAATATCGGTCAATATATTTTTGTGTTGCTTTTCTGCTAGTGGTAGTACTTGCAGGATTTTTTCAAGCGAGCCCTTAGCCGACTGACTGATTTTTCTGGTCAGATCTTTTCCCTTTTTACTCGTCAAATCCTGACAATCAAGAAATTGCCTGAGGTTGCGGTTGAATAAAATTGAACCTAATACTGCCATGTCAGTTGGTATATACCTGTCTTATTTCTGACTGGGGGAATGCACTGAAGCCTGTCAGCAGTTTACTCATTCACCCCAGAACCGGATTATAGACATATTACAGGTAAAAACTAATGGTCAATAGTCCTTTTTATTGCCCATCGGCTCGCAGGTTTACCTGTTTAGTGCTCGAATATAAATTCCCCGGAAGCATCGATATCCACTTTTATTTGATCCCCTGCTCCAAAATCGCCAGCCAGAATCGACAGCGCGATGGGATTCTCAATCGACTGCTGAATTTCACGTTTCAGCGGCCTGGCCCCGTACACCGGATCAAATCCGGCCTTGCCAAGCGCTTCCAACGCTCGGTCGCTTATTAGCAAGTGCAAATCCTTTAACTTCAACCGCTCGGTCAATCCCTGCAACTGAATTTTTGCTATCACCTGAATTTGCTCCTGCGTAAGCGGACGAAAAACAACGGTCTCGTCGATTCGATTAATAAATTCGGGCCTGAAGTGTTCGTGCACCTGTACCATCACCGCCGCTTTCATTTTTTCATACTGATTGTCACCGGCAAGCATCTGTATTTCACTCGAACCAAGATTAGAAGTCATGATTATCACCGTATTGCGAAAATCGACCGTGCGGCCCTGGCCATCGGTCAGGCGACCATCATCGAGCACCTGCAATAGAATATTGAAAACATCGTGGTGAGCTTTTTCGATTTCGTCGAGCAATATCACCGAATAGGGTCTGCGCCGTACTGCCTCGGTCAAATACCCTCCCTGTTCGTAACCCACGTATCCTGGTGGCGCTCCGATCAACCGAGCAACACTGTGTTTTTCCATAAACTCGGACATGTCGACACGAATCAATGCATCTTCGGTATCGAACAGGAAATGGGTCAGGGCCTTGGTCAACTCGGTTTTACCCACGCCGGTAGGGCCAAGGAACAAAAACGATCCATTCGGTCGACTGGGGTCGGACAGGCCTGCTCGCGAACGCCTGATCGCATCAGATACCGCCTTGATTGCTTCTTCCTGTCCGACCACACGCGCACCGAGCGTGTGTTCCATGGTGAGTAATTTTTCACGCTCAGATCCCAGCATTTTGGAGACGGGTATACCCGTCGATTGCGACACTATCGCAGCGATTTCTTCCTCGCCCACTTTATTGACGAGTAATTTCATATCGTGCATTTCTACATTGGCAGCGAGATCCAGTTCTTTTTCCAGTGCGGGAATACGCCCGTATTGCAGTTCGGACATACGCGCCAGATCACCCGCTCTTTGCGCGGTTTCGAGGTCCTGGCGTGCTCGCTCCAGCGATTCCTTCACCTGAGTCGAGCCCTGTAGCGCTGCTTTTTCAGCCTTCCATATTTCGTCGAGATCGGAGTACTCTCTATCTAACTGTCCAATTTCCGTTGCTAGCGATTCGCGGCGTTTTTTACTGGCCGAATCGCTTTCTTTCTTTAACGCTTCGTGTTCGATTTTAAGTTGAATCAACCGACGCTCCAGCCTGTCCATGGGCTCGGGCTTCGAATCGATTTGCATTCGAATCCGACTCGCCGCTTCATCGATCAAATCGATCGCTTTATCGGGTAATTGCCGGTCGGTAATATAGCGATACGAGAGGGTCGCGGCGGCGACTATCGCCGGGTCGGTAATATCGACCCCGTGGTGTAGTTCGTAGCGTTCTTTCAAACCGCGCAAAATCGCTATCGTGTCTTCAACCGAGGGCTCCTCTACCAGGACTTTCTGGAAGCGTCGTTCGAGCGCAGCATCTTTTTCCAGATATTGACGATACTCATCCAATGTCGTGGCGCCGATACAATGCAGTTCACCCCGCGCCAGTGCCGGTTTTAGCATATTTCCAGCATCCATCGAACCTTCGGCCTTGCCCGCCCCAACCACGGTATGCAGTTCATCGATGAACAGAATGATCTGCCCTTCCTGTTTGGACAGGTCGTGAAGAACTGCCTTCAACCGTTCCTCGAATTCTCCGCGATATTTAGCACCGGCAATCAACGAGCCCATGTCGAGCGATAAAACCCGCTTATTCTTTAAGCCTTCGGGTACTTCTCGATTGATGATACGCTGGGCCAGGCCTTCGACTATAGCCGTCTTACCGACACCGGGTTCACCGATTAGTACTGGGTTGTTTTTGGTGCGGCGCTGCAATACCTGAATCGCGCGCCTAATTTCTTCATCTCGACCTATGACCGGGTCGAGCTTCCCCTGCTCGGCAAGTTCGGTCAAATCGATGGTATATTTATCCAGCGCCATACGCTGGTCTTCGGCGTTGGCATTGTCAACACTCTGACCGCCGCGTATCGCATCTACCGCTTTATCAATGGTCTTCTTATTCGCGCCCGAAGACTTTAGTACGTCGGCGACCACTCCTTTTTCGTCCATTGCCGCGAGCACGAAAAGCTCTGATGAAATAAATTGATCCTTGCGATCCTGCGATAATTTATCAGTGACATTAAGTAGCTTGCCGAGTGCATTGGAAATATGCAGGTCGCCGCTCGTACCCTCGACGCGCGCCTGCTTTTCCAGCAACTCTCGCAGCTGGGATCGCAACAGGCTAATATTTACCCCGGCATGAGTAAACAGAGGCCGTACCGAACCGCCTTGTTGATCCAGCAGCGACAACATCAGATGCACGGGTTCGATAAACTGATGCTCGCAGCCAACTGCAAGCGACTGGGCATCGCCCAGAGCATCCTGAAACTTGCTGGTAAGTCGATCCATTCTCACAGATAACACCTCAAAAAAATTAACCTTAATGAATATATGGGTTTTTGGGGGGTGTTTTTCAAGCGTCCGAATCTATCCAGATCAGACTGGCCATGCGTCCGGTTGGATGGTTGCGCCGGTAGGAGAAAAACAGAGCTTCATCGGTATAACTACAGTAATCAGCTCGGTGTATCTCTGCCACGCCAAGTTGGCCGAGTATATCCACGGCCAACCCTGGCAGATTACACAGCCAGTGCCCAGCGCGATTGGCTATGAAATGGGCATCGGCACGAGGGAATCTGGCCAGAAATTGATTGCGAACCTCCTCTCCCACTTCGAAGCAATCCTGCCTAATGGCCGGACCAATCCAGGCAAGCAATTGATTCGATGGGGATTCGATCTGACCCACTGTGGCCTGAATTACCCCATCAACCAGCCCGCGCCATCCTGCATGAACGGCGGCGACTTCGGTACCGGCACGATTGCATAACAATATCGGTAGGCAGTCGGCAGTCAGCACCACGGCAATGGTGCCCGACCGGCGGGTTATCGCTGCATCGGCTCGACGTTTTTTATCCTGATCGAGATTGACTACATGGGTACCGTGGGTTTGCTTTAACCAACAAGGCTCACCAGGCAGATTTAAACGCCGCCGAAGAAATTTACGATTTTCCGCCAGTTTGATTACCTCATCACCCACGTGCGATGCCAGGTTGAACGAATTGAACGGATCGCTACTACAACCCCCATGGCGCGTAGTACACAACGCTCTTACCTGTCGCGGGGCGTTCCATGTTGCTTCGATTATTTCAAACGACACCTGGCGAGTCCTAAATTTTTTCGCTCAGTGCGTCGAAAAGTTGTTCAAAATCGTGCGGAATTTTAGCCTCGAAACTACAGGACTGTTTCGAGGCGGGATGAACAAAAGTTAATTTGTGAGCATGTAGCGCCTGGCGTTTGAAATCTCGAAGCAATCCGGCCAGCCTGGAGGTAATGCCCGCCGGAGTTCGCTCTCGTCCACCATATAATGGGTCGCCCAGCAGCGGGTGGTGAATGTGCGCAAGGTGCACTCGAATCTGGTGGGTCCTACCGGTTTCCAGTTGAACCGATATCAAACTGTGATGAGGAAACTTTTGAACTACCTGGAAATGAGTAATAGCCGGCTTACCATAGGCTTGAACCGACATTTTCTTGCGATCCACGGGATGCCGCGCGATACCCGTTTCTATAGTTCTGCCGGCAGTAATAACACCCTGAGTGATAGCAAGGTATTCGCGTTTGACTAGGTGTTGTTGTAACTGCTCTACCAAGTTGCTGTGCGCACTCAGAGTTCGAGCCACCATCATAACGCCAGTGGTATCCTTATCCAGTCGATGCACGATACCCGCACGCGGCAACTGTTCGAGCCTTGCATCCATGTTTAATAATCCATTTACCAGCGTACCGGTTTGATGGCCGGCAGCAGGGTGTACTACCAGATTAGCTGGTTTATTGATGACAAAGATATCATCGTCCTGATGCAACACTTCAAACTCGATCGCCTCGGGCTGGTCCGACAGCCGGGCAACACGGGGAATGTCAAGATCGATCAGGTCACCACTATAGACGCGCTGTTTGGGCTTGCACGGCTGTCGGTTAAGATAGATGAATCCACGCTTGATCCAGAGTTGTATTTTACCTCGTGAATAGTCTGGCAGCAGGTTTACCAGCGCCTGGTCGAGGCGGCGGCCAGAATACTCACTATCGATCCTGATCTGTCGCTGTAATAATTTCATGGACTGGTTATACTGTTTGTCTGTTCATCAAGTCAATCCCCGAGTTATAACACCATGGTCACACGCACAGTATTATTAATCCTGTTGGGCATAATGCTCACTGCCTGCGGGGCTGCAAAAGAAATTGACGTGACCGCCGACTGGAGCGCAGAACGACTTTACCGCAATGCCAAAAGGAATCTGGAGAATGAAGATTATTTAACCGCAATTGAGCAGTATGAAACACTCGAATCGCGTTATCCGTTTGGAAAATTCGCCACCCAGGCTCAACTCGATGTCGCTTATGCCTACTATAAGTATGACGAGCCTGAAGCCGCAGTGGTAGCAATAGAACGTTTTATTAAACTCAATCCTCGCCATAAAGCCGTCGATTACGCCTATTACTTAAGAGGTCTGGTCAATTTCGAACGCGGCGGCAGCATTCTTGACGTGGTACACGAACGCGATCTGTCCGATTACGACAAGACACAGTTACAGACCGCATTTAACGATTTTCAACTGCTGCTTAGAAAGTATCCAAATAGCAAATATGCCAGGGACGCAAGGCAACGCCTCGTATTCCTGCGAAATGAAATAGCCCGAGCCGACCTGAAAATAGCGCAATATTACCTCTCACGCGAAGCCTGGGTTGCGGCAGCTAATCGGGCGAAAACTATCCTGCAATTTTACCCTGGTACTACCGCGATCAAGCCTGCACTAGAAATTCAATTGCAAGCTTACCAGCAACTCGGGCTGGACAAACTCGTAGCAGATACACAACGTATTATTGATTTGAATTCGAATCTGTGAACTCGCTGAATCAAGAAAAGCACTCAATCGGTCAGTGCCTTCTCATTTTATCGAAAAATTTGGCATGCCAGGGACGGGTTGCCAATAAAATGCCAAAAGGAATGCGTTCTTCCAGTGATAAATTTCTATCTTCCTGATTTAACTGATCAACTTCCCTGGCTAACTCCTGTAATTTTCTCATGATGATCGAGCAGGATAATGGGGAGTACATTCCGGATAAAAATCGCAAAAATTCGTTTTCATGATTAAACTGGCTTTGCATAAACGGTGTCTGGAAGTGATCGACAAAAAACTTCTGGATTGGCCCATTTTTACGCCAGATTAAATTTGATGCAACTCTCAGTTTGATCCGATTTTTCGGTAACAGCTCCATCATTTTCAACCTGTCTAGCCGCGCCAACATCCTGATCAGTTCGGGTTCTGTGAAATCGAAGTATTTCAGCAATTCATCGAATGTCCAGCCATTGAACACCAGAAACGATACCGCCAGCATGCGTTCATCTGAAACGATTTCCAGTTCCTGGGCTTCACTCAGTTGTCTTATCGCCCTCGAATCCGAATCGTTGGTCCCGGTCAGGTCTGCCAGATCGATAGTCAACAACTCGCAAATGCTATCCAGACGTCTGAGGGACATATCTTCTGTTGAAAACAGACGTTTTACCGACGCCTCGGTCAGATCAAGATGCTCGGCGACATCCTTATAAGTCAATCCCCTGGCCTTCAACTCATTTTTAAGATTGTTAAACAGAGCGTGTACCTGTGGCAAGTCGAATACTCCTCGTAAACTCGTTAAAGGTTGAATTCACGTAATAAAATTAGTCTTGCGGTTACCTGATATGATACTTTTAATATTATCCTTGCAATTATCCATCTGAATTGCAAGGCCCGACCTTCTTAGTTAATCAAAAGGGGAGGAGGCCATGTCTAATAAATATCTATTACTGCTTGTTATATCGTTTGTTCTAGTTTTTTCTGTCGCGGCACGAGATTTGTCCGACCTGACCGACGACTAATACAGTTCATCCCAGGAATCACAATAAATGAAATATAATACACTCGGTAACAGCGACATCAAAGTAAGCGAAATCTGTCTCGGCAGCATGACCTGGGGGACTCAGAACAGCGAAGCCGAGGGTCACCAGCAAATCGACTATTCGTTCGAACACGGCGTCAATTTTATCGATACTGCGGAAATGTATCCGGCCAATCCGACATCGGCCAAAACTCAGGGTCGCACCGAGGAAATCATCGGCAACTGGTTCAAATCTTCGGGTAAACGCGACCGGGTCGTACTGGCAAGCAAGGTCACGGGTGAAGGCTTAAAATGGGTGCAGGGTGGCGCACCGATATCACCAAAAAAAATCGGTATCAGTATCGAAGGTAGCCTGAAAAGACTACAGACAGACTATATCGACCTGTATCAACTTCACTGGCCCAACCGCGGGTCTTACCATTTTCGCCAGGCATGGCGCTTCGACCCGACATCACAGAACAAGGAAGAGACCAGAACGCATATTCAGGAAACACTGGCGGCTCTCAAGGTTCTCATCGAGCAGGGCAAGATTCGACAAATTGGCCTGTCCAACGAAAGTTGCTGGGGTACGTCTCAGTTTTTGCAAATCGCCGAAGCGGACGATTTACCCCGTGTTGTTTCGATACAAAATGAATACAGCCTGTTGTATCGCACGCATGACCTTGACCTGGCCGAACTATCACACAACGAGCAGGTTGGGTTGCTACCTTTTTCGCCGCTTTCATGCGGGATGCTCAGCGGCAAATATCAGGGCGGCAAAAAACCAGCCGGATCACGCATCACGATCGATCCCAGTTTGTACGGGCGCGTGAACGAACAGGCCACCGCGGCAACCGGTGCCTATGTTGATGTGGCGCAAAATCATGGGATCGACCCTTCTCAAATGGCCCTCGCGTTTTGCCTCCAACGGCCCTTCGTGACTTCGACTATTATTGGAGCCACCAGTCTGGATCAGTTAGCCATTAATATCGATTCCTGCAGTCTCAAATTCACCGACGAATTGCTGGAAGATATCTACACGGTATTTCGCCGTTTTCCAGCGCCTATATAAAAGATTTCAGCCATGATTATTAACCAGGAAACTATCGTCGCTGAAATGAAAGTTCTGCCCGAGATCGATGCTGAATTTGAAATCGGGCGGCGCGTGGACTTTATCAAGACTACATTGATGGTATCTGGGCTTACCAACCTGATACTCGGAATCAGCGGAGGAATCGACTCGAGTACCTGTGGTCGTCTGGCGCAACTGGCTGTCGATGATATGAACGGCACAGCGGGCAATTACCAATTTATTGCTGTACGCCTGCCCTATGCTACCCAGGCCGACGAAACCGACGCGCAGGCAGCGTTACAATTCATCAATCCCAGTGCCAGTGTCAACGTCAATGTACAGCCCGGAACCGACGCGATTCATCAATCAACTAGCGATGCCCTGGAGCAGCAGGGCTTACTCGATCACAGTGAATCGTCACTCGATTTCGCCAAGGGGAATGTCAAGGCACGCATGCGGATGATCGCCCAGTACGAAATCGCCGGTTTACTCGGCGCACTGGTGATTGGCACCGACCATTCGGCTGAAAACGTCACCGGCTTTTATACCAAATACGGGGACGGCGCCTGCGACCTGGTACCCTTGTTTGGTCTCAACAAACGTCAGGTGCGTGCGATCGCGGCTCACCTCGGCGCACCGCAGCAACTAATTGGCAAAGCGCCGACTGCCGACCTCGAAAGTCTCACTCCAGGTAAAACAGACGAAGATGTCCTCGGATTAAGCTACGACCAGATCGACGATTTTCTCGAAGGCAAAACACTAGCCCCTGAAATATCAAACCGGATAATCGATATCTATTGCCGCACCCAACATAAGCGTCAACCGATTGCGTCTGTATATGATTAAGCTCGGTAGGCGTAACCACCGGCATATTTCCACAGGAACGCCATTAACCCTTCCGTGGGGGCTCGCACGCGACGTCCCTGTCGCGTAACGTCCTGTAAAAACATCCCGGCGGTCACGTCTCATTAGTGAGGCTGCCTCGGGGGGAAGGGCTCAAAACCGTATTTTTCAGGGATGAATCGAAGCGGCGCACCGACGGTCTGGCGCTTCGGATCCGCCGACGAACTGCACCTGGGATAGGGACGCGCCTTGAAAGCCATCCAGCGCCTCGCTCTCACCCTCCTCTGTGTCGTGTGTGCCGTCGATGGACCCGTCCACGCCACCACGCGATCGGGTGTGACGCCCACCACCGGCATCCGTTCTACCACCCCGCGGGTGCACGCAGCGATTTCGGATCCTGTGATGGGCATCGACTATCGTTCCCCACTCAAGCTCTGGGGCTTGCCCTTGGTGCACGTGGCCACCGGCCTAGATCCGAACACCGGTCGCACCCGCGTAGCACGCGGTGTCATCGCCATCGGGACCATTGCCCAGGGTGTCGTCGCCTTTGGCGCGTTTGCCATAGGTGGAGTGGCCTTTGGCGGCATGTCGATCGGGGCCATTTCCATAGGGGGATTGGCAGTGGGTTTGGTCGCCATAGGTGGAGGGGCCATTGGATTGGGTCTAGCGGCCGGCGGGGCAGCGACTGGATTTGTGGCTGTGGGGGGCAGTGTGGCCGGCTACTATGCCTGCGGAGGCACCGCGACGGGTATTCACGCCTTGGGAACGAATGTCGAAGATCCGATTGCCAGGGCTTTCTTTGAGCCGTGGTTCCACTCTCTGGAAGAATTCGCGTTCATCTTGGCGTTGAGCTTGACGCTCTTCGTCACCGTAGGCGTGGGGGTACCCATCTATCTGGCATTGCGTGGGCGCGCCCAACAGGGGGGTACTCGGCATCGACTCTACCAGACAGCAATCTTGGTAGCCGTAGTCTTGGTCTTGCTGGTGGCGGCCTCCGTTCTTGTCCCGCTGCGGTGGCCACGAAATCAAACGTCGCCGCCCGCGGTGCCTGTGGCGCCAAACGATATAGCCGGGTTTACTCAGATCCGTAATATCTTGTTGGGGGTCGAAGGAGGTGGAAGGCGCTTTGTGGATCTGGATCAGGGGCGCATACTGGAAAGCGTCCAAGATCTGCCGGATGATTTGGCCGGGAGGGCATTGACCTTGAATGATTTGCCCTGGCTGCGCGCACAAGGGATCGACTTGGAGCTCCGCGATGGGACCGTTACCTTGGTCGATTGCAGTGTGGCGGTCATGTCGTCGACCACATTTGACACGGCGGAAACCCGTGACGTCCTCATTGAAGCAGCGAACGCCAGACTCACCGTTGACACCATACGTTCCGACGCTGTGGTTCTTCGGGAGAGAGATACATCCGGCCCGCTTGATCCGCAGGAGGCAATTCTAAGGGTTGCAAAAAGCGCGTCACCTTATTTCAAGACAGACTGCCCCAACCCAGATTTGCCACTGCTGACACGCCTGGATGATCATCCAGCGACCTACGCCATCCAGCTACAGTCCGGTCGGACAGGTTTGCTTTATCATCTCGGGCTTGTCGCTGAGGACCTTGTGCAGGTTCAATACAAGCTCGTTGCATCCTCTCCTCAGTTCAGAGCGACGTTCGCCAATGGGGTCACAGTCGAACTCTTGGGACTCAGCTACAGTCCACCAGATCAACAGGGATGGTGGAGCCCTGCTGGCTCGCCTCTCAGGGAGGCTCCGCCTGCGCTGCTCAAGGCCTTTCCGAAAACAGGAGAAAGAGGCTACAGCCTTTCGGTTCGATTTGCAGGCATAGGCGGCCGAAAGATAAGTGGCAAGTTTGGCCCTCTCAGTTGGCGAACGACGCACGGCGGAAGATTTCGCTCCTCTCAACCCAGCGTATCCGCGGGCCGAGGTAAGGTTGTCTACGTGGATGGCAGCATTGATGAACTCGTCAAGTCCGTGGGGATGGCACAGGACGAGAAGAAGCAGTATTGTCACATAAAGGTTGGCATCTGTAACGGTGACTGGAGAGAAGAGTATCGCATTGAAACCTACAGACCAAACGACGGTGTTGAATGGATCATTTTTAGAAACGTCGCATTGAAGCCCCTGCGGAGTGCCATAGGTCCAAAGCTTAATCAAGACGAATAGTAACCGCCTGCGAAGCCTTGCTTAGCA
>JADFJT010000153.1 GCA_022566015.1 Pseudomonadota bacterium
CCTAGAAATTTTGAGCTTTTCAGCAACTTCCTGCTGAAGGAGCTTATTTTTCTGACGTAGATCTTTTATTATTTTTGAGTATGTATTAGTCATATCTACACTATACTCACTTGAAAATGATTGTCAACAAGTTGTACACACATGTCGAATATTTTGACATTCACAATCATCTTGGTACAATAGCTTAAATTCTGGTCGCATCAGAAGATTATTAGCACTTAACATAAGTAAGCAACTATGGTTTATTCATTCAAAGGACCTTTCGCGTTTAATGAGGCGACCGTGAAGGGGTGGAAATCTACCGCTATTGGAGTTTACTATTGTGGTGTAAAAACTACAAATGGTAAGCTAACCATCTATTATATCGGGAAGGGTATAAGCGAAGATGGAATGCGTGGAAGGTTGCTTCAACATTTGAGCAAAGATAAGTGGTTTGATGTGACTCATTTTGGATATGAGTCTTGCGATACCGAGAACGAAGCGGAAAAACACGAGGCTGCAGAAATTGCAAAACACAAACCAAAGTACAATACTCAAGGAAAATAAGAGGTACTTGAGCAAACGTACTGGTCTATAGAGAGCCAGCAGAGAAGGAGAAGTGATTGAGTTATTGCCACTCACCAACGGCGCTAGAAAGGTGCACTTCACTCACAAAAAACATCGCTGTCAAAGCGATATTTTTTAATTAAGAAGTGCGAAGCATGCGTAGTCTACATGGTCACAAGTCACTAAGATAAATATGACCCCTGGGGTCTTGGAAATGCAAGGTTCCCCAACGGCTCAACGCGTTGAGCCGTTGGAAAGTAACCTCACACTTTATGCAAGTTTATAATTTACTGCAGGGCGTCAAAATAAGCTCCACCCGAACCCTTCGGTATAAAGAATTCAAAACCAACATTGTCAAAGTTTGTAAATGCAGCACTTCCGGCAAAAACTTTCCACGAAGTCCACTCTCCGCTATTAACACTGTATCGGGCAGTGTTATCAGTTGAGCGCCATTCAATTTCAATGCGTGTCCATTCATTATCGCTATAGGATGCTATTTTTTCGTAGATATCGGCAGTAGGATTGAAATAGGAAACGTCACCATTCTTATCGAGAGTTACAGCAGCAAACGCACCACCGCTACCCCAAGAACCTTTAGACACTCGTATTTGTAGATTGCCGTTTAGATAGGGGCCCCAATTTGGTCTATTATCGGACCTTACGTAAAATGTTTGTCTACCATCGGATAATGGTGTCCCCGTTGCTTTGGTTACGATACTATCTGTAACTTTATTTACGTGCAGTGCCTTACTGCCTTCAAATGTTTCGACTCCCTGCACCTGAACATTATTACCGTTCACAAAACTAACCCACCCACCCTGTCCAACAATATTGCCATCAGAATAGCTGTTGAAGTCATCAGTAATGAGAGTAGGAAGCGTGTCATCCGGAACTGTTGGTGTCTCTACGGGTGGTGTAACTTCTGGTGTTGTGGATGTAGCGGCAGCTGATACAGAAGAAGTTGCTGTTGTTGGTGGAAGTGTTGTTGACTCTGAAGATGTGGCAATGCTACTTTGGATTCCTAGTGCTACGGAAAGCCCCGGCGGAACCACACCAGAATCTCCTGCACCCTCTGTCACAAGTTCATTTAGTTTACTTCTTGTTTTTGGTCCTACTTGTCCAAACCCTGTTGTCTCCGGGCTTCCGGAGTTTACAATGCCATTCTTCTTTTGAAAGTTTTTAACTGCATTTTCCGTAAGAGGACCGAAGTAACCCGTTACCAATCCCTCCGGGTAAATATCAGGAAATTGTTTAAGAAATTCTTGTAATGCCTCTACATCTTCTCCTGTAGCCCCAAGGTTCAAAGTTCTGAGAAATCTAATTTCTTTTTTTACTATATTAAGTGTCCGTCTTGAATCTTTTATAAATTCTAATAGATTCCGGCTCGTGGACCGGAATGACGTATTTTTGAGACCACGTCATTCCGGAGAACTCGAAGAGTTTACCGAAGCGTCGGACCGCCGGAATCTTTTATAAGGTCGTCTCCGTTGAGGTTTAAGGCTGGTTTCAAGATTCTCACTCTCACGAGAATGACCGGCTTAAGTCAGTTATAATAATCGGTTTGGCCGACACACTGACTGATGCAATCAATCACGATTCGAGGCGCGCGAACGCATAACCTCAAAAACATCGATATCACCCTGCCCCGGGACAAATTGATCGTTTTTACCGGGCTTTCGGGTTCGGGCAAATCCTCACTCGCTTTCGATACCATCTTTGCCGAAGGACAGCGACGTTATGTCGAATCGCTGTCTACCTATGCGCGCCAATTTCTCTCGGTCATGGAAAAACCCGATATCGACCATATCGAGGGCCTTTCGCCGGCCATTTCTATCGAACAAAAATCAACCTCGCACAATCCGCGGTCTACGGTCGGTACCATCACTGAGATTTACGACTATCTGCGCCTGTTATTCGCCCGCGTCGGTACTCCGCGCTGCCCAACCCACGGGCTCCCACTGGAAGCCAGTACGATCAGCCAAATGGTCGATCAGGTACTGGCGCTAACAGCGAACCATCGCCTGATGTTACTGGCACCGGTCGTGGTAAACCGAAAGGGGGAACATGTACAGTTGTTCGAGGGTTTACGACGACAGGGTTATTTGCGGGTTCGTGTCAATGGTGAAATCTACGATCTCGAAGACCCGCCTGAACTTAAGCTACGCAAAAAACACACTATCGAAGTCGTGGTCGACCGCTTCAAGGTAAGACCCGACCTGAAGCAGCGTCTGGCCGAATCATTCGAAACTACGTTGCAGCTCACCGATGGTATTGCCATTGTTGCGAGTATCGACTCGGCGCCCGATTTCATCGAAATCAAATTTTCCGCCAACTTTGCCTGCCCGGATTGTGGTTATTCGATCATCGAACTCGAACCACGCCTATTTTCGTTTAATAGCCCGGCTGGCGCCTGCCCGGAATGCGACGGTATCGGAACCATGCAGTTTTTTGATCCGAACCTGGTGGTCAAATCCCCCCAACTCAGTATGGCTGGCGGAGCGATCCGCGGATGGGACCGTCGTAATGGATATTATTTCCAGATGCTGCAATCGCTTGCAAAGCACTTTGATTTCGACGTGGAAATGCCGTTCAGCCAACTACCGGCCCATATCCAGGACATCATCCTTAACGGCTCACCGGAACCGGTTAGATTCGTCTATCGTAACGAGCGTGGCGGTAAGCGCGTTCAAAAGCATCCGTTCGAGGGTATCCTGCCCAATTTAAAACGCCGCTACCGCGATACCGAGTCCAGCCTGGTGCGAGAAGAGCTGGCAAAATTTCTATCCAATCAGGCCTGTCAGGTCTGCGCTGGTGAGCGCCTGAACGAGGCGGCTCGACATGTCACTGTGGCTAATCGTACGCTCTCCGAAATTACCCGTTTACCGATCGCCGACGCATGGCGATTTTTCGATACGCTTGAACTGTCGGGACAGAAAGGCCAGATCGCAGAGAAAATCACCAAGGAGATACGCGAACGATTAAATTTTCTGGTCAATGTCGGGCTTGAATATCTGTCCCTCAGTCGCAGTGCAGAAACCCTCTCCGGTGGCGAAGCGCAGCGTATCCGGCTCGCCAGTCAAATTGGCGCCGGTCTGGTCGGCGTGATGTATATTCTGGACGAACCATCGATCGGTCTACATCAACGCGACAATGCCCGACTGTTAAAAACCCTGAGATTTTTGCGCGACCTGGGTAATACCGTGATAGTGGTCGAGCACGACGAAGATACGATTGAAGCGGCCGATTTTATCGTCGATATTGGACCTGGCGCCGGCGTCCACGGTGGGCGGATTATCGCCACCGGTAACGCGGCTCAAATTGCCGCAAACAAGGAATCGATTACCGGTCAGTTTCTGAACGGTACCCGTCGCATCGAGGTTCCGACCAAACGTACACCGGTAGACCCGGATAAATTCCTCCGTATCAACAAGGCCAGCAGCAATAATTTGAAAAACATCGACCTGGCCTTACCGGTTGGCCTTTTCACCTGCATTACCGGTGTTTCAGGGTCTGGAAAGTCAACGCTGATTAACGAAACCCTGTACAAACTGGCTGCCATCGAGATTAACCAGAGTAATATCAATGCAGGTGTTTACGAGTCTTTTTCGGGTTTCGATAATTTCGACAAGGTGATCGATATCAACCAGAGCCCGATAGGTCGTACGCCACGCTCTAATCCGGCTACCTATACCGGCCTGTTTACCCCGATCCGCGAACTTTACTCGGGCACCCAGGAAGCCCGCTCTCGCGGTTACAAGCCCGGCCGATTCAGCTTTAACGTCAAGGGTGGGCGTTGCGAGGCTTGCCAGGGCGACGGCGTCACCAAGGTGGAAATGCATTTTCTACCCGACGTTTATGTCACCTGCGATGTGTGCAAGGGCAAACGCTATAACCGCGAAACACTGGATGTTCTATACAAGGGCAAGTCGATCCGCCAGGTGCTCGAAATGACGGTGGAAGACGCCAGTACATTTTTCAGGGCGATCCCGGTATTAAAGCGCAAGCTCGATACGCTGATGGACGTGGGATTGAGCTATATTACACTGGGCCAGAACGCGACCACCCTGTCGGGCGGCGAAGCGCAGCGGATCAAACTCTCGCGCGAATTGTCGAAACGAGATACCGGCCGCACCTTGTACATTCTCGACGAACCCACCACCGGATTGCACTTTCACGACATTGAACAATTACTTGGAGTATTGCACCGGTTACGCGATCACGGTAATACCATCGTGGTGATCGAGCACAATATGCACGTGATCAAAACCGCCGACTGGGTCATCGACCTGGGTCCCGAAGGCGGTGATAAAGGGGGTGAAATTATCGCGGCCGGCACACCCGAACAGGTCGCAAAGGTAAAACGTTCCTATACCGGGCATTATCTTAAGACGATGTTGGAATCCAGAAAATAGGAAATTTTATGAATCGAATTAACTCTCGGCGCAATGCCCGTTGGTTATTACGCCCTACAACCGAGTTATCCTGCGTAGGGTGCAATAACCGCAGGGCATTGCACCACATTACTTTATCTGGAAAAATCGATGCTTCGAATTAACTTTCGGCGCAATGCCCGTTGGTTATTACGCC
>JADFJT010000154.1 GCA_022566015.1 Pseudomonadota bacterium
TTCTTAAACCTGAGTGATGCTGTTAATCTAAAATATCATCCCTGAGTCATTTGAATACCTTTGACTTCTCCCCCTTGCAAAGTTATCAGGACTCCCTGGAGAACGCCTTCAGGATAGACGCTGCCTGGATTCACGCACACGGTCCTGCCGATCTTTATTTCACCACGACCTTCGTGGATATGACCGTGAATACCTAACAGCGGTTGATGCTTCTCTATCTCTTTGTAGACCGTTTTCATACCTGCGTGCATGCTAACCGGATTGCCCATATCGTATTGAACCTGTAAGTTTTCATCTAATTTCGGACAGGCGTCGAGGATTGTACCGTAAGGAGGACAATGTACATTGAAGATGCAGCGGCTCATCTCTTTTACCTGGGGTATGAGTTGGTCGAATTTGGTCTGGTATTCTTCCTCGGTGAATTCGCGCTCGGTATTCCAGGGCGTTTCGGTTGATCCACCACAATGCAGTATCTCGTAACCTCCCAATTCGGTAATTTCCATATCGTGGTACTGTATGTGATCTGAATTGTTGAGCACGTCGTCGATCTCGAAGAAATCGTCGTTACCTGGGGACGTGATCAATGGAATGCCTGTGTCCTTCAGTTTTTCACCAGCAATCTCACACCACTCGCCAACTCTCTCTACAACCAGCTTCTTGAATAGTGCATGCCGACGTTCCTCGTCTTTTGCCAGTTCCTGATAATCATCTTCCGACATTTCTGCCGCGTAAAAACCCGAATCGCCGACACGTTTTGTAAATTCATCAATCTCAGCCCGGCTCTCCAACGTCACCTCCCCTCCAGTTTGATAGGCCAGGTGGGTGCCATTGGATTGTTTACATATGGGGATTATGGCTTTACCGGTAGCGTCGCCACCCATGATGAGGGCGTCAGCACCATAAAATTTGGCGCCATTGACGAATTTCTTAAAACATACGTTAGAGCCATGTAGGTCGGAGGCAAAAAATAGCACCAGCTTATCGCCTTTTTTAGCACTGTTTTTTTTGTTCCAGAACATCGTTCGTGTACCTCTGTTATTTCCAGCACTGAGTTAGAAAAAACGTCATCAGTCGATAGTAGTTATAGTCACGTTAGCTCAGCCTAAAATTTACTGAGATAAGCATCAATTTCCCAACTAGAAATCGAATTGTGGTAATCCCACCACTCCGCTGTCTTAAGCTCTTTATATGATTGAGCCAGGCCTTCACCTAATACTTTGCTTGAGAAGGGATCTTTCGCAAACGACTCGATTGCTTCGAGCAGGGTGCGCGGTAACAGTTTGACCTTTTGCTGCTCCAGCTCCCGGTCGCTTAACTCGTACATATTAAAATCGACCGGATCGCCGGGATCGAGATCGTTCTCGATGCCATCGAGGCCAGCAGCGAGCACCATGGCTGCGGCCAAATAGGGATTCATCGCCGGATCGACTGCCCGCGACTCGATCCGGGCAGACGACAGGTTAACTCCACTTTGATGCGAGGCCTGATCCTCAATTTCGGGCCGAAGCCTGGGCACTCGCATCATATGCGTGCGGTTGTTGCCACCATAGGAGATGAAAATTGGAGCCCAGGTGAAGCCGGTCATGGATCCGGTTTTTACCAGCCGTTTGTAGGAATTTACTATTGGGCAGCATACGGCGACAATCGCCGGGGCGTGTTCCAGGACGCCTGCCAGAAACTGATAAGCCAGCTTTGACAGTCCACATTTACGTTTATCTGAGCCGTCGCCGAACAAATTCTCACCAGTCTCCAACGATTCTATGGACATATTGAAATGAGAACCACTGCCCGTCCGATTGGCGTAGGGTTTGGGCATAAAGGTTGCCTCGATGCCATGTCGTCGAGACACTTCCTTCATCATCAGCCGCCATAACACATAGCGGTCTGCCATGGTCAGGACGTCGGCATAGGCAAAGTCAAATTCGAACTGGCTATTGGCGTCTTCATGGTCAAAGGAATACACATCCCATCCCAGTTGGTTCATATAACCCACTACCTCATCCAGCCAGTCAAGACTTTCAAGCAGGCCGACGACATCGTACGCAGACTTCGGAAGCACATTCCTGGGATTGGCAGGAACAATCTGCTCACCTTCGCGCCTTACCAGGAATATTTCACACTCGATTCCCAGATTAAAACGAAAACCCATCTCTTTGGCCCGTTCGATTTGCCGGCACAGTATTGTCCGTGAGCACATCGACCAGGGTTCGTCATGGTGTCGCAGGTTTCCTGGAGCCCAGGCCACTGTTGGTCGCCAGGGTAGAATGGTAACTGCCTGCGGATCTGGGTGCAGGGCCAGCTCATCGTCATGCGGCCCCTGTCCCATTCCATCAAGCGCCGCACCGGTGTACAATTCCGAGCCACGCAACATACGGTCGAAGTGTTCGACCGGCACTGCCTTGGCCTTTGGAATACCATGAACATCAACGTAAGATGCAAGGCAATACTTGACCCCCTTGTCGATCAGGCTTTGCTTTGTTTCCATGGTAACTACACTCGATTGCGCCGGTTTATCAGGAATTACTGTCGCCATATCTGCCCCTCTTCATGCATGTCTGTGCGGTTGGTTATATCCATAACCTAAGCGGTGTCGCCATCTTGTCGATGTCGCGTTTGTATTCGATCCGACAAAAAACCTAAATGAAACCACAATATTTCCCGTAGAGCGGCCATTGCCGTATCTAGATTAAAATCTTTGCGTATCATTGCGGCTACCATAATGCCATCGAGATGAGTGGATACGAATAGTGCCAGGCGATCGGGATCGGCGGCATGGAAGATACCTTGTTCGATACCCCGCCGTATGCTGTCGGAGAGTATGCTGCGCTCTACGTCGTAAAAATTATTTATTTCACTGTCGATCGAACTAATACTGATCCTGGATCCAGAGTAGTCCAACATTACCTTTACCAATTTTCGGATCGACCCTGATAATTCGAGGTTGGTGTCAAACCAGTCGTTGATCAAATCAACCGGATCGTCGTGTCTTTTACGTAAATTCGTATAATTCTCGAGCGCTTCGGTAATAGCATTTTCTATGGTAGCCCTGAACAAATCTTCCTTATTCTCAAAGTAGTAATAGATCAGGGCCGTGTTGACGCCGCATGCGTTGGCGATATCTTTGATGGTCACAGAGGCAAAATCCCGCTCCGCGAATAGATCGAGAGCTGTCACCGTTAGCTCAACTGCGCGGCTCTTTGTGGCATTTTTCATCTCTTGCCTTTGTTTTTTTGTGGGCGCTTTCAACTTGACTGAGGCCATTTAAGCAATGATAATGATATGCATTTTAATTAATCAATTAATTAAAATCAAGTCATATTCCTGACATTTAAATTTCCGGAGCGGTGTTTATGAATGAGTCGAATATAGACAGGCACATAGCTAATACAGAGGCTTTCAAGCGAATTTGTGCCTCTGAACCGGTACTGAAGGCGATTGCTTCGGCAATTGATGTCCTGCCTGGCATGACTCCCAACACAGTTCTCACTTCGGGTCCCCCAATGCCATGGGGGGACTACACCGGGGGCCAGCGTGATGCGATTATTGGGGGTGTGTTATTCGAAGGCCTGGCGAGTAATCGGGACGAGGCGGCGCGCAAGCTCGCCGCCGGTGATATAAAAGTTGATGGTTGCCACGATTATGCGAGTGTCGGCTCGCTCGCGGGTATCTACACGGCCTCTATGCCTGTTTTCGTGGTGGAAAATACTGCGTTCGGTAATGTTGGTTATTGCAATATGTACGAGGGTACCAACCCTCGACGCTTAAATTATGGGGTCTACGACCAGGGCGTCCGCGAACGGCTATTGTTCGTTCAGGACATCGTAGCTCCGATGTTAAAAATGGCCTTGCAGCTATCCGGAGCGATTCCACTTAAACCTATCATTGCCAGGGCACTGCACATGGGTGACGAACTGCACAGCCGCAGCACAGCAGCGTCGATGCTGTTTACCCGTGAGCTGTTTCCAGGCCTGCTCGATATTCCATTCGAACAACGTGAGGCTGTCAAACAGACCTTGCAGGCACTCACCGAAGATCATTATTTCTTTCTCAGGCTATCCATGGCCGCTGCCAAGAGCATCGCGGATGCCGCCCATCATATCGAAGGCTCTAGCGTTGTCACTGCCATGGCTTTTAACTGCCGTAACTTCGCAATCCGTGTCAGCGGGCTTGGTGATCAGTGGTTCGTCGGCCCCCACGCCACGGTGCAGGCCAAACTCTTCGAAGGTCACAGTGAGGACGAGATCACCTGGATGGGCGGCGAAAGCACTATCACCGAAACCATCGGCCTGGGTGGTTTTGCACAGGCAGCGGCGTTTGCCTTGCAGCAATATCAGGGTGGATCTCCCGAGGCCATGATGAAACGCAACCTGCAAATGTACGAAATCACCATCGGTGAGCACCCCGATTATCATATTCCCTCCCTGGGTTATCGCGGCACACCTACCGGGATCGATATTTTCCGTGTTCTCGAGAACGGCATACTGCCAGTCATGGACATAGGGATCGCAGGACGTGACGGTGGCCAAATTGGAGCGGGTATCGTGAGTGCTCCTATCGAATGCTTCGAATTAGCGGCACAGGCATATCGATCTCGATACCAGGCCATTGAGTGAACAGGATCATCAGTAGTTGGCTCTATGCCCTTATCATTCACGGACTCCAGTTCCGGTATCAGGATCCGTCAAAGGCAAGATTGGAAGTACAAAATATCAGTACATAAACTGTAATTATTTTTTATTGCAGTCAAACATAAGACGTTAACAATCCTTTACTTATGCCGATATGATAGAGTAAATAAAGGCCTGTTGAAATTGCAAGCATTCCCGTACAACACAATAGAGAAACATGTAGCCATCTAAATCTATTCACTGAATAATGTAATGGAAGAGCAATAATTAAGGATAAAAGACCCATACCAATAATAGAACCCACACCAAATAAACTAATATAAAGAAAACTCATTATTTCCGAATCGACACTCGTCAATACCAGTACTACTAATGCCGAAGTACCCGCTAAACCATGCACAATACCGACATAGAGCGCGCGATAAGGAATTATTTCAG